>JAEXBC010000209.1 GCA_023457875.1 Bacillota bacterium
AAGGATAAGAACACATTAGAGATGGCTTATGAAGCTGTGGATGAAGCACTTGATAAGAATCATCTTAAGGGAGAAGAAATAGATATGATCATTTTCGTATCCTCTTTTCCAGAATATACAGTACCACCTAATGCAATAGCCATACATCAACATATCAATGGTAGTCAAGGAGCCATTTGCTTTGACTTAAATGGTAACTGCACAGGAATGTGGGATGCAATAGAGATGGCTAGATGCAAAATTGAATTAAGCCAGGCCTACAAGCGCGCATTGATTGTTGGTAGCGAATGTTTTTCACTAAGTACTTCTGAAGATGATGAAATCTTTTATGGACAGTTTGCGGATACAGCTTGTGCAGTCATTATAGAGAAAACAAATGATTCAAGTGGTACAGTTGCATTTAGTGGTTATGTGGATAATACAGAGCTTGATACAGCTTTTTTACCAGATAAGGGATTTTCTAATCTTCTAAAGCAAGATGACCTCACTAAGGAGGATCTTTGGGTAAAATACTATCATGATAGAGCGCATTTTAGTGCCAGCCAAGTAGGTGTTGATCAGATAACCAGTTTGCTTAAAGAGAGTAATATATCCATAGAGGACATTAAGGTGGCTTGTTTAGCTCAAAACAATATTAACACCATCAAATTCGTAGCGAATGCAATAGGAATAGACATAGAAAAATGTCCTTTCCCCGGAAAACACATTGGCTATACAGGAGCTAGCTGTAACTTGTTTGCACTAAAGGAAGCAGTAGATAAAAAGATGGTGCAAAGAGGTGATCTTGTTTTATTTTGGGCAATTGGAATGGGTGTAAGTTCAGTTTGTAGCATTATTCGCTATTAATTTTATATCATTGTTAACTACAGGAGGCTAAATATGGATAATCAAATAAGTGCCATAGAACTATATCGTATTAAAATCATTAAACTCATTTTGGCTATTATAGGTATAAGTTCTGCTTTAATTATTCCTACTAATGTCATGAATGTCATTAAAAGTATAAAGGCAAATGACAATTTAAATTTAATCATTAATATTATAGAGATAGTATTTGTTATAGCAGAGATTATTCTGTTTGTTTATCTAGCAAAACATTCGGTAAAGGATGGAAGACTAGTCGACATAACATACAATCGGATTAAGTGGGTGATTATTTTTGCGAATATTGTTAATTTGAATTTTTCGCTTTATTTAGCCCCTACTGAAACCGTTTGGTTAAGCATATTTTATTTTATGATTCTAGTGGGATTTTTCTTGGATCTTAAAATGCTGCTTCGGTCTATTGTGATTTGTATTTCATCTACGTTAATTTATTTATCGCAATTCACCCGTTTTGTGCCTGATGGTAAGAGCTTTTCAGCGCTACTTAGTGAGCACTTTACCATTATCTTTATTATTACAGGTGCAATCTATCTCTTTACTTATTTCACGAGCAAAATTTTACTTGATGCAGAGCAAGAAACCTCAAAACTCGCTAAAGAATTGTCTCATATTTTGGTTCAAATAAAAGAAATTATGTCACAGTTAAGCTTATCAGCAGCTTCTATAGAAGAAAGTACCTTAACCGAAGATGCAGCCATGCAAGAAATAACCGTTTCAAGTAATGAAATACTTAAAAACAATCAAGATATTATGAACAAGGTAAAACTTAATAAGAAACAGCTGGAGCTGCTTGCTGAAGGCAATATGGAAATTGTAAATAAGGTGGTTGAAACAAAAAATAATTCTGCCCATGTTGTAGAGATTTCTAAAGCAAATGAAACAGCGTTAAATAATGTATTAGAAATAAGTGAAAACTTAGAGACTGCTACAGCACATACTTTTAATGTGGCAGAAAATTTAACAGCCAAGGCTAATGAGATTGATCAGCTACTAAGCATCATCGAGCAAGTTGCTGGAGAGACCAATTTACTTGCACTTAATGCCAATATTGAAGCTGCTAGAGCAGGAGAATCAGGCAAAGGTTTTGCCGTGGTTGCTGATGAAGTGCGAAAGCTAGCAGATAGCACCAAGTCTTCACTACAAAATGTGAGTGAGGTCATTGATGCCTTCAAGGCGGATATTGCCTTAGTAGAAAAACTGATGCATAAAAATAAGGAACAGATTTCTAATCAAAATAGTGTGTTATTACAAACGACTGAAGAAATCAAAGAAACGATTAAACATGTCAAAGATTCAGCACAGTCCATTGAGGCTATTCAAACACTAAGTAAACAACAAGAACAATATATGCAAGAGATTGTGGGTTTTAACAATAATATTACCGATAATATGGAAGAAGAAACTAAACAGCTTGATGCCATCACAAGTATGATTGAAGAAAATGAGGCAGGACTTTCTAAGGTGGTAGGAGATGTAGAATCACTTAATAAATTAGTGACAACAATGGAGGCATTATTAGCACAAGCTCAATAGCCTTTCGGGAAACTAGCCTTTTTTCCATTTATTAAGTAGAGAGATTTTTTTAGGTTTTACTAAAATCTAGCGGAACTTTGCGTGTATCATTACATATTAGAAGTAATTTATAGAGGAGCTACTGATTTAAGAGAATATTTGATTATTGATTGGCAATCATATATAATAATGATACAAAGGTAGCATCATCCTTTTATTTAGTAGAGTCATGATGTAGCCTATTTACAGGTGACCTAGGACGAGATGAATGGGGGAGTCGTTATGAATAAGAAAATCATTATTGCAATCGACAGGCAATATGGAAGTGGTGGTAGAGCAATAGGCGAAAAACTTGCTAAAGAATTAGGTATTCCTTTTTACAACAAGGAAATCACCCAAATGGCTGCAAAGGAAAGTGATATGAGCCAAGAGGTACTTGAGAAGATCGATGAGACGGCTGCTAGTAGCTTATTGTATTCTGTAGTAACTGGAGCCTATATGTTTGGAAATCATGTAGCCCCTAATTTAGATTTGCC
>JAEXBC010000210.1 GCA_023457875.1 Bacillota bacterium
GAGTAATATCATTAAATTAAAGTACCCCAAAATATTCCCTCCTTAAAGCACCACCTTAAAATCAGTACCCTTAGGCAATTTACAATATGCTTCTTCAAAATAAGCGCCTAGAATATCTTTTACTTCTTCTTTTGTTTCATTTGTAAATTGTAAACGTACACTATAGGTTTTCCTTAGCTTTTGTACTTGTCCACTTTTCATTACAAGTGGCTCATAGCTTAAGATTTGCATCATGCAAGCATGACAATCTGTCTGTATACGCCATGCTGCCCCTTTTCGATCCTCTAAGCAAAATTGATGGGTGCTTTTACTGCCCTTTTGGCAGTTATCCGTGTTTCTTAGTACACACTGGGAGGAGGTCATCATGGGTAGATAGCCATAAATGATTTTTTCTGTATCACCTTGTAAATCATCTAATTCTTCTCCAACTAATTCTGCAGATACCGTAACGCGCTGAACACCGCCTTCCTGCCACAAGCGAATAGCTTCGTTATTGGTAACATTCATATTGTAATCCGTTACAATCACCCGATCTAAATCTTTAACAAGCTGATATTCTCCAAAACTACGAATCACATACCCGGCAATGGGCTCATTTGCCCACCTTCTAATCATTGGTCCATATTGGTTATAGCTCTCATTTCTCATAATAAAAGGTAAATGGAGATAAAACGAAATATTGCGCACGCTACAAAGGGAAAGTGCTTCCCAGGTAGACGCATCATCATAATCCCATTCCCAATAAATTGTAGTTATTTCCTTACAATCTAATGCAGCTTCTAGCTGCTGCAGGGTTGTGGCATGACAAATCACACAAGGCTGATGAAAAGATGCAGGCTTTTCACTTTGATACACCTTTTTATCTTTAGCCACTTCTACTTTTAAAAGAGCTTTTTCTAAGGCTTCTACTACTTCTCTTCTTATTGTATTTAATGACTTAATGCCAATATAGCCTCGCTCAGGCCACTCATCAATTTGTGCTTTTTCGGCAACAAAGGAGGTGCTTCCTAATTTGGTGAGTTGTTTTAAAGCTTGCTGCCTGGTCACTGGATTATTGGTGGCTTCTTCTAAGCATTCACCTTGACATATGACGCTTATGTTTTGATACGTAGCAGTAAGCACAATAGGTTTTTGAATTTTGCCTGTTACACTTAAAGAAATAGGTAATTTTCTATCTTGCTTTTGATAGGTCAGACGCATTTCTTTTAAAAGTTGGTGATTTTTGGTTAAATAGACATGACTTCCAACCTCAATATATTTATCAAAATGACATTTAATCTGACTTCCTGCTTCACAAAGCTTTGTGATTCCTGTTCCTACACTTTCCTTACCCTCTCTAATAATCTCAAGACCATCTCCTGGATGCAGCGTTCTTTCTAACTTAATGGTTGCTAAACCGGTCTTTGGAGAAAAATGTATGACCTCTCCCGCATATAATCCAATATGTCTAGGACTTATTGGTGTCAACATTTTAGGACTACCCTTTTCATAGTAGTAGCCCTTTGAAAAACCACCACGGTTAAATATACCTTTTAATAGCTCTATATCCCCTTCATGAACTACATATTCTTCCTTAGCGCTTTCTAAATCGATATATTTTCTATAGGTACTGATCACCGATGCCACATATTCAGGAGACTTCATACGCCCTTCTATTTTAAAGGAGTGAATGCCACATGCGATAAGCTCAGGTAAAAATTCAATGCTACAAATATCTTTTAGGCTTAAAAGATACGCATCTTTTCTAACGGGCATACCATCTTTTTTTAAGGTATACTTCATACGACATGGCTGAGCGCATCTTCCGCGATTGCCACTTCTTCCACCTATTAAGCTACTCATTAAGCACTGACCTGAATAGCTATAACATAGTGCGCCGTGTACAAAGGTTTCAACTTCAATATCACATTTCTCTATAATCTCTCTAATTTCCTTAAGCTGTAATTCCCTCGCTAATACCACACGTTTAAAACCAAGTTGTTTTAAATATAGCACGTCCTCTATACTATGAGCTGAAAGCTGCGTGCTAGCGTGCATACGCAGATTCGGAAAGTATTTACGAACCACCTTTGCTACACCTAAATCTTGAATGATGAGGGCATCAACACCCACTTCTTCTAAATACCTAAGGTAGTCAAACAGAAGCTGCATTTCCTTTTCTTTGATTAAAATGTTAACGGTTACATAAACCCGTACACCTCTTAGTTTGGCGTAATGTATAATGTCCTTTAGCTCATCTGGGGTAAAATTATCTGCCGATTGTCTGGCATTAAACGCTTTTCCACCAACAAAGAGTGCATCCGCGCCATTTTCTATTGCAGCAATTGCATTTTCCATTTTTCCTACAGGGGCTAATAATTCTGCTCTCTTCAAGATTCTTCTCCTTTATTATGATAGCGTGAACAGGGGAAGTATTACCTTCCCCTGTTCGTATGTTCTTTTTTCTTAGATTGTTCATGTTGCATTAACTGTTGCCTTGCTTCAGCAAGCTCAATAGTCAGTTGTCTAATTCTTTCTTCTAGCATACTGTTTTCTTCATTGCCTTTTGCAAGCTCCGCGCCATAACGTTCTAGTTCATATTGTGCCTTTACATACTCATCTGCCAAATTAAGCGTCACCAACATATTCATTTTTGACGGATTCATATGCTGTTTACTATATTTCGATTGAATCTGTGACGTTTTTTCATTAATCATTCTTGCAACACGCTGAATATGCTCTTGGGATTCTTCTCCCTGCAAAGAATAAATGACGCCACCAATAACCACTTCTACCTTATTTTTCGACATGTACCCACACCCCATTACATGCATATTTCTTTTCACAATTATAGCATAAGCCTCTTAAAAATACTATAAGCTTTTTAAATCAAACACTTCATAGGCTTTTGGCGCCAACATACGCCCTCTGGCTGTACGCTGCATATAACCTTGTTGAATGAGGTAAGGCT
>JAEXBC010000211.1 GCA_023457875.1 Bacillota bacterium
CCACAACAGGTTGAAGATGAGGCTCTGGCAGCTTAAGAAATACCTCTCTCTGTATATGCTATGCAGGGAGAGAAAAGTTCAACTTTTTGTGTCCAATGTATTGACATAGGTCCAATGAAACCACCAATATAGATGTAAAATTAATAATCAACTTGTTCTTAATACTTTTATTGTCCTTAATACTTTTCTTAGTTTTCAATACTTTTTTCAATTTAAAATCCTCCTTTGTTCAAGTAAAACACTTAGCCTTTATGATACTTCTTTTTTCGACATAATTCAACATTTGTTATTAGTGCTCCTGTCAATCACATAGAAAATTTAAGAACTATTGTTTTTCCTATTACAACAACGCATATGCGTAATTTTTAGCAAGTCATCCATATCTGACTTTACATTTTCTAAATTTCTAATGCTCGTTACAGCATCCTCACTTATTATCAAGCTTGCAGTGTTCATTTCTCTCATAGCTAAGTAATTAAACAAATTATTTAACTGCCCAGCCCTTGCTAACACAATAGCTAAACCTAATACTTTAATCCCTATCCTTTTCTACAGTTCTGGCACTAGAAATACTTCAAATACACTAGCATTTATGTGCTAAAATATCATTTATATTATAGAAATCACCCAATTATTTTTTGCCATACAATCCTTTGCATAAAAAAAGAACAGATTAGCTTTACCGCTTCTGTTCTTTTTTTATTTCTTTATTATCAAATGATACAATTCCTAATAACACAAATTATCTTCCAACAAACATTTGTGTCCAGTAGTTACCGTTTGCAACATAACCTACACCAATATAATTAAAAGATGCATTTAATATATTTGCTCTATGCCCTGGACTATTCATCCAGCCTTTTACTACCTCTTCAGGGGTTCTTTGACCCATTGCAATATTTTCACCTGCTGATTTATAGGTAATACCAAACTGCTTCATCATATCAAATGGTGAACCATAAGTTGGACTATTATGATCAAAATACCTCTTAGCTTGCATATCTTGAGATTTCATTCTTGCAACATTTCTAATTGTTTCATCCATTTTTAGTGCAGCAATACCCGCTTTTTGACGTTCTACGTTAACAAGTTCTAATACCTTGTTTTCATAAGCCACTACTGAGTTATCTGCTGGAGTAGTTGGACTTGGTGTTGGTGCTGGACTTGGTGTTGTCGTTGGCACTGGGCTTGGACTTGGCTTTGTCGTTGGCACTGGGCTTGGACTTGGTTTTGTCGTTTCACAACCTGTGATATCCACTCTTCCATTACTCCATTTAACCCCGTATCCAAAAGATTCAGCTAAAGCACGAAGCGAAAAATAACTTCTGCCATTTTTTATATCAACCGCATTCTTTAATGTAGTGCCATTTACAGTTAATAAACCTGTTTTAGTATTAGCTTTTACTGTTACAGTTTTATTCGTTCTAACATCTTTCCCAGACATAGTCACGCACGGCGATTGCCAGTTTACGTTAAGCCCTAAGACCTTGCCTACTGCTTTAATAGGAATCATTGTCTGGTTTTGACTTGAGATATAAGGTGAATCACTTCCCAAGTTAACTTGTTGATTCTGTACACAAATAGGTATAGTTCCTTGCGCATAGACACTTGTTGAAGCCATCACTGCTATTATGGAAGCTGCTACTGCTGTTCTAACCTTTTTATCGATATATGATAATTTTTTATTTATTTTCATCGTTGTAATCCCCCTTATGTTGGTTGTATTATTACGAAATTGTTACGAGTTGTTACAAATATATTTTATAATAATCAACTGTCCATTTCAATACTTAAGGGAAAATTACCAGTAATTTACTAATTCAAGTGAAAAATATCACTCTAATCGTTGTTTTTTTATTAGATTCATCCCCATTTGCGTAAGGACATTTTTAGAAATAAATCGGATTGACTTTGCAATAAGATGAAATTGCATATATCCTTGGTTTTTCTGAAAACAGTGCTTTTCATAGAGCACTCAATAACCGGACAGGCCTAAGGTCAGTGTAATATAGGAAATCCAGCTATTTTATACTCATTTATTTTGCCGTCTTATTAATAAAGTCTACTTCATACTGAGACTCACCGTATTTTTGCTCATTATCAATAATGATGCCTTCTGTGAGGGTGATTTTCAAAACAATTGAGTTTGGATTATCTTCGTCTCCAACTTCATCGAACCAGTTGAAGATTTGCTTAAATTTTGCCCTGATCTGGGCATTCTTCTCGTCCTTAACCCATCCTAAATTTTCTGCGACACCTTGGAGGGCGTACCAATCGAAGCCTGCTACAGAAACCTCTTTGTTCTTCTCAATTTGTAGCATCTTGTTCTTTGTGGCATCTGTAGAAATATAGAATACGCCATCTTCATAATAAGCACAAACCATGCGAACCGCAGGGCGAGGATTACCATCAGCATTTGTAGATAGTGATATTGTACCAAGGGCGATAACTACTTCTTGATTATTACCGCATCTCTCCTCCATAAGTTTCATTGCATTTTCATATTTGCTCATTTCTCATTTCTCCTTTTTTATTTATTTTTCATTTGTAGCTATAAATCAATTAACGATAACGAATCCTTACACTTCTAGTTTGAGCCATAAAGCAGGCCTAAGGCCACCTGTACACCTGCCATCGCTGATGTTACCCTTAAGTATGTTGTTACCTTGAATGCCTATATTACCATCACCGTGGATGTACACCGCTTTTACGTTAACCCTACCAGGTGAGCGAAGCCACCACCACCAAACATAATCCTCTCCTAAAAGTTTTGCTGCTCGCTTACTATTATTTTCATCTTTTCTTTCAAACCAATATCTTTGATTTTTTTTGGGATTGAATAGCTTCGAACTGCTATCACCAAAATATTTGCACGCCTCTTCAAGACTGAGTAAAAATACTTTGTCCGCCGTATCTACTCCGCCCTTTGAGCCATACCAATGATTGTCAGCATTCTTATTTATTACTGGAATAATTCTTGCTTGTTCTGCTTCACTAAAGGCATCATAAAATTCACCATTAAGATATTTTCTCAGCGCACAATCAGCCCAAGTAATTTCTTTGTAAGCATCATGGTAAGGGCGTTGTTCTATAATATCTTCGGTAATAATCAAAGCAGCATTATTTTGTATATCTAAAACACGCCAAATATAACCGCCAAATGATAATGATGTATCCATTTTTATTTCTTCCATCTATGTACCTCCTTCTTTTAAATTGGTGCAACAGGTATAGTTCCTATAATTATATCTTATATTAATTATTTGATAAATATTTTAATATAAAATATAATAAATAATCCAACTAAAAATTATGGCTACCCATATGTTTTTTAAGGTAGCCATGTTTTATTTTATTGTATCAGTGATCTATCAAACGCTTATGATTAGGTTTTTGCTTTTAAAAAAGAAAAAAGCCCTTGAATTCAAGAGCTTTTCGTTAAACTGTGTATTAAACTTTATAGTTATTGTCATTTATTTAATTGATATTTTACTGACCTGAATATAGTTTTGCATCCAACTCATTTGAAATAGCTAAATTGTAAATATAAACATTACTTATTTCTATAGCAAATAGATCTTGCATATCTCCAGTTAAATTGAGTTTCTCGAAATTTTTGTGATATCCCATCACATAGTCCCTAATGTTCCCAATGTCAGGTTGCACATAGTAGTTGAGTGCATCTGAAGAAATATCATAACTCTTGGTTAAAACTTCTGGGAATAACCTTCCACCAAATAAATCTGCAATAAATCTAACATAAGCATAAGTTACAATTAACTCTGGATGTTTTTCATTTACTTCACGTATTCTTGCTATACAAGCTTTTGTAGAAGGCAGTAACTTCATTTCAGATAATTTATCTCCAGCAAGAACGTCTAAGTCTTTTTTTATTAGTTTTGCTCTATATAGTTCTTTGGTAATAAAATGTTTAATCCCTTCATGCTCTGAATGCTTATCAAGAGAATCTTCAATCGCTTCGTATACAGCATATAAATTGTAGATATACTCAATATAACCTTCCTTACTTGCTTTCCCTTCAAGTAATCTCTTAATAAAACCACTTTTTTCAGCTGCTAAATGTAATGCATTCGTATCATTTTTTATATTCATCATAAAATCCATTATTATTCACCTCATTTTATTTTAATAATTATTATTTTCAATAACTAATAATAATTATTTGTTAATAGATTAAGTTAATTATATGCCTCCTTATTATAATAATCAACTGTAATATTTTTGAAGAAAAGCAGGACTAGTAACTATAATATATAACCTTTAGAAGTGAATAAAAGTCTATGAATATTAGACTCTTTTACACTAGTTCATTGGGTAGTATGCGAAGGATATCTTATTATTATACGCCACGGTTCATCTTCTCATATGCCTTGTTCAACTAAGTTGTCTGTGCTTCACCTTGCGCCGTCAAAGATGTGCCTAACCTCCGTCATCTTTTTCCTAAATCAGCTTATTCTATGCAAAAAGAAAGGGGCCACAAGACGAAGGACTTATAGCCCACTTTTGTGTACCCTTTTGGTATCTACGTATTCAAATACCGGATTAGTCAATGTTCTATACCCGCCTAATCCTTTTATCTATCTAAATTGATTAGCATTTCAACCTTATTTTTACTAAAATACGCTAATCCCTTGCTTACTCATATCTCTAATATTTTCTTCAATTTTCTTCAATTTTTCTATCATATCCATAGAGAGTCTCTTAGTCTGTTCATAAGTTGCTGCCGCTTCATCCTGATTCTTGTCTTGAATATTCTTTATAACGTCATCTCCCTTACGATGAAAGGTATGGTGAAGTTCTCCTACTTCCTTCCACAACGCTACAATTCTAGGATGCTCAATATTCATCGCATAATAGAAATGTCCAAAGGCACACTTACTAGAATTCGTTTGTAAAGGTTGAATTTCCATGTTGTCTACCATTCCTTTTAGGGTACTTAGCCACTTGAGATGTGCCTGCAATGCTTTTTCAATAACTTCAATGATTTCTTCATTTTTTACAGCATGTTTTCCTATATTTAGGCCTTCATATAAATCTACAACCACAGCAGATAAACGATTATCAATGACTTCTACCTTTTCTGCATATTCTACACTCTTAACCGCATCGAGATGAATACTTTGTGTCATCTCACTAAGTCTTTGCGCATCATTACTAGATACCTCCATGGCTCTATTAATCTCTGCTGCTGAGTTCTTAACACCGTGCATCGCATCATTTATTTGATTAATATTAACTACAAGACCTTGTAGCATTTCTACGTTTGCATCAACCGTTTCAGATACCAAATCTATTTTACTACTCATTTGATTGGTGGAATGAATGGCTCTTCCCATACTTTCTTTACCTTCGTTGGCTGCGGTATAGATTTTATCAACAAAAGCCCTCATACCCTCTAAGTTTCTCTTTGTATCATCTGCAAGATTACGTACTTCATCTGCGACTACTGAAAAGCCCTTGCCTTGCTCTCCTGCCCGAGCTGCTTCAATCGCTGCATTTAAAGCTAGTAAATTGGTTTGATTTGCTATTGCCTCAACACTCTCTACAATCTTACCTACCTCAGTAGCAAGTTCTACTAATTGCTCGATCTTCTTATTCATCATCTGCGTATCATCAATAACATTCTCTTTTAGGTGCCCTACTTCTTGTAATAAGCCCGTACTCTCATTATTCTTTTGAGCAAACTCTTCGGATTTTGTTTTTACAATGGCTAAGGTATCTGCTGTTGTATCAATGGTATCGGTCACTTCGTTCATCGTTGCATTTGTTTCTTCTATAATAGATAAATTGGATTCACTTACTTCTTGCATTTCTCCAGCAAAATCCATCAGTTGCTTTGATATGTGTCTCATTTCAACATCAAACGCACTCACTGTACTTGATACTTCCAATACTTCTTTTGCCGCTATAGACATTTTCTGTTCGTTATCTAGCAATACTTGAAACTGATCAATAATCCGACTATGTAAAGC
>JAEXBC010000212.1 GCA_023457875.1 Bacillota bacterium
GCTTATAGAAGTCCTTCGGCAAAGTAAACGCCATCTTCAAACAGCATGTCTTATATGTGCCAAGGAGGAGCAAGCAGATCTTACCGCCCAATTACTCAGATCAGGTGTGCTCCGGGTGAGGGTGCCCTCTGAAATGTCTACCTTTTCCTGCTGTGATGCACATGATGGGGAATATCCCCTCCAAAGATATAGCAGAATCGTGGAATATTAAATCCTATATATATGAACCTATGTAGGGGAGGTATAAAACCTCCTGCAACAAAAAGTGCTTCCATAATCTTTTTATTTGCTAATTTCCGTCAAGATATATCGTGCTGCCTCACCTGCACCATTTTCTTGATGGATTTTTTGTAAGTTTTGTTTCATCTTTTCTTTTTCACTAACGAGGTAGAAAAGCGCTTTATCCATCCTATCTTCAGATACGCTCTCCAGACATAACGCTGCGCCCTTCTCCTGTGCCAGCTGAGCTCTTGTTAACTGATCGTCTTTTAGTGTGTTCATGTTGGGTATAAACAAGCTTGGTACTTTAAAATATAAAAGTTCATGAAACGTATTATACCCCACCGCTGAAACAGCAAAATCTATTGCTTTAAAATATTGGGAATTGGGATAACTCCTAATGGTCCTTATCCTCTCATCTTCTATAGGAATTGTTTCTCCAATAATAGACTCTGCCAAAAGTATTCTATTGTTGGGGTTTTTTAAGATGCATCTTATACTTACCTCATATTGTTCGTTGATATCATTAATATTACCTGCACCTAGCTGTACATAAAACAAATGATTGTTAGGCCCAAGGCCAAGTGCTGCTCTTATTGTTTCTCTACTATGTGCCTCCTTACTGTCTAGTAATACAATAGCATTGCAATACTTTCTTCTATATGTTTCATCTGACGCTTCAGTATAATCTTTAGGTATAATAACTAAATTGAAATTCTTTTCTAGTTCTTGTAAATTGGAGGTGTTTTTCTTATATCCCTCTCTCTTAATCCAAATACTTTTTAGTGTCTTGTATTGTCTTAAGTTAGAGATCATTCCTAGGTAGGGATAGGCACCATCAAATACAATGGCTACAGGATTATAAAAATCTATGACTTGCTGCAACTGATATTTTAGGTATTCATTCCAGATACTAGGCGTAACAGTCTCTGGCATAAGTGTTTTAGTGGGAATATAATAAAACATAAATCCCATATTTCTAATCACTTCTGTAGCTAAGGAAGTCGTAAAAAATACAATCTCAAAATTACTATCTAATTGTCTTAACTTCTTAGCTACTGCTAATCCCCTGGTTAAATGCCCAAGTCCTGCACCATTTGTTACCATAAAAACAATTACTTTCTTCATACATTTTCCTCCTATATCCTGCTAGCATATTGGAGGTGGACATACTCCTACTGCTAACGCATACGGCACTTGATAAGTAAGCCTTTGATTTCCGCTTTGAAGTATTTCAAAAAACCGTGAATCTTCTCGCCCGATTTGTTCACCCTCTTCTGTAATAACATACTCTTCTTCTTGATCAACTGTTAGGACATACCCATCTAGGGCAGGTTCTATTTTATTTGTGGTATAACCTAATGTAACGTTAATAGGAATGAATCCTTTTTCATTTAAGGTCACTTTATTTCCCTTACATGATGGTTGACATTGCATTTCGTACTCCTCTTCGCATGGGCAATCATACTGTACTTCGTATTGCTCTTCACATGGATTCTCACATTGTTCTTCACATATATATATCTTACATTCAAATCCTGTAATGCGTAGATGATAATATAATTTTCCTACCAATGACACTTTATAGACTTTTACCCCCATATCAAACGGCTTATACTTTCCACATTCATTTTCTAAGCAAACCTCTGCGTCGGCACATATTTTTTCTTGGATGATTCTTAAATGACATTCATCTATACACATGATGAGCTTATACTCATTAATATTTTCACCTAATCTACATCCTCTTGGACAAATAATAGAACATAATAGGTCCATTTCAACTGGAGGAAGTTCAATGTAACTTCTTTGTGGGTTACATTTCTGAGCAAATGCTTTTATTTCTTTCATTGGAGATATTGCTAGACAGGGTAACTCATTGATTCCTTGTACAGCTACATATTTTTTTTCATGACGATCGTATCTTCCCCAATACTTTTCATCATATTGATTGTATTCATGTCTTATACTCATATTACAATTCTCCTTTCATAATCAGTTTTGTTTATATAGTATTCATATGTTTACTTAACCTCTACCTCTTTATCTAAATTAATGTATGAACCACCTTAGAATGCACGGTATCTATATTATCTTATTCTTCATTTGTCAAAATAGTCACTTTTTTATCTAAAACTCTCCTTTTTTATGAGATTATTTCTTACTTTCATCCTCAAATAATGTACGCTTCACATATATTCCCCATATACTATATAGAAATAGATGTGCCACAAATTGTTTTATAAGGAGGTACCCTATATGTACGTAAAATATACATGCATAAATGGTCTCTTAGAAATGTTCTTCTTTCCAAATCAGGAGGAAGGTGAAGGTACTTATACAAACAAACAAAAAACAAGGACCATAACTATGAATGCACATAGCTGCAAATTTATTTTACCGACGGACTGGTCATTAGATGCTGTTCACCCTGATGCACTTGCCTTAGCCACTATTCTTATCATCTATCCCTTTTCTCGAAAAAAAATTCATTTGCCCATTGGCATTAGTCCATACTTTGCTCAGATTTGTCGTGATATTTTAAAAAAAGAGGTTACGCCAATTAACCCTCATTTAGCCCGAAGAATCCCTTCACCTGACGCCAAACTAGCACTAGCCTATAGTGGAGGCGTTGATTCCACTGTTGCGATGTCACTTATCCCAAATGACTCTGCTCTTTTTTTTACAGACAGAATCATCCCAAAATCAACGCCTACCCTATATCAAAAAGAGTCTGCTTATTATGCTTGTGAAACCCTAAAAAAAGAGGGGCGAAAAGTATACGTCACCCCAACAGATTTTGAATATGTAAGAAATCCCGTTGGATTTCCTGTAGACCTATCCTGTGGTCTTCCTGCAATATTGCTATCCGACTATGAATCAATAGATAGTCTTGCCATGGGAATGATTTTGGAGGCTGCATATGGCATAGAGCACGGCCTGTTTAAAGATTATCCAAGAACTTGGCACTATAAGGTTTGGGGGAAGGTTTTCGAAGCTGTTTCTCTTACCTTAAGTCTAGTGACTGCAGGCTTAAGTGAAGTAGCTAACCTTTCTATAATGTCTCAATCAAAGTATGCGTCTATTGCCCAATCTTGTATGCGCGCTGTTCATCGCAAGCCTTGTATGCGCTGTCAAAAATGTATTAGAAAAGTTATGCTTAATCAAACTGTCAAAAGACAACCCCTTGATGAAGCACTTCTTAGATACTTTTTTACATTGGATATAGCCCCCAAATTTTTTGCATCAAGTGATATGAACCTTCAAAATGCTATGATCTACATTACCTCTCATTATCATGGTAACTACGAGCCAATGAACGTATTTAAACATCGGGTAGCTGGAGATATCATGAACGTAGATTGGTTAGAAAGATGGTATCCACATTCTATAGAGGTTATTGCTGATAAATATAAAGATTTTGTCAGAACACAGATTTTACAGCACGTGGGACAAATGTCTCCTGAAGAATGCAAGCAATTAGAAGCATGGGACTTAAGATCTTTCATAGAAAGCGAAGACTATAAGGCTACAACTATTAAACTCTTTAACCTTATTTCTGCCTTAAAATAGTTTCGGGTATATTAAATAAATTGGGAGGTAAACTATGAAACCAAATACCAAATTTGTTATTCGTATTCATTTTAATGATTTAAATTGGAGGCCCACTATTCCACGCCTAACTCAAGAGTGGATTACACATCGTATGGAAATCTTTATGAACTATACATGTAAGAGCCTTAGAACCCAGACAAATCAAGATTTTGAAACCATTATACTCTATGACCC
>JAEXBC010000213.1 GCA_023457875.1 Bacillota bacterium
CATCTATAGTGGTGCATAATTCTTCAATTTTAGAAACAGCTTCTGCTTCTTCCGCTTCTGTTATCACTGTAGCTAATTTTAATGCATTATAGCGTAACCGTTCAAAATTAGAACTGGAATCTCCTGCATAAGCAATACCTAATGTGTTTTTTTCATACAAAAGCGTATCCCCTTCATTAATGTCAGAAATATTGCTTAATCCAACAATACCTACCACTGCTGCAATAAATGCTACAAAAAGAAAACCTAAAATGAGTTTTGTTGCTATCTTAAAATTTTTATACCATGTCATCCTGATTACCTCCATTAAATTATATGGTTTTATAAACTTTCACTTATGTCTTCCAATTCATCCTCTGTCAAAAGTTTCTCGCAATCCAAAAGCAGTTTTACCTCATCGCCAATTTTTCCGATTTTCTTAATGTACCTATTGTTAAAGCCTTTGTTCATTTGAGGGGGATCTACCATATCCTCTTCAGAAATGTTAACCACCTCTGCAACAGTATCCACAATAAGGCCTATAGATATATCCTGAATGTCTACCACGATCACACAAGTCCTATCGTTGTATTCTTTCGGTTCTTTTTTAAATCTTAGCCTTACATCTAGTACTGGAATGATTTTCCCCCTTAGATTGATAATTCCCCTTACATATTCAGGAAGTTCTGGTATTTGGGTGATAGATTGTATGCCAATAATCTCAATTACATACTTGATTTCAATACCATAGCTTTCCTTACCCAATGAGAAGGTCAAAAATCGATCTTTTTGAGTGTCTTCTTCGATTTCCATAGTATTTTCAACTATGTCTGCCATATCTTCATCCACCTCTCTTTTTTATTTTATAACTTATGTATGAGTGCCCTTGCACTTTACACGCTCATTAAGCCAGCCACATCAATAATTAAACTAATGCTTCCATCTCCAAGTAACGTACATCCAGATAAGCCTCTTATTGTTTTAAACCGCTGAATGTATGTAGGTAATGACTTAACAACTACCTGCTGTTGTCCTAAAAGTTCATCTGCAAAGAGGCATACCATATGCTCTGCTTGCTCAACCATAATAATGATACCCTCTGTGAGATTGGTAACCGTTGTTTCCATTCCAAACCGCTCATGCAGTCTAATAATAGGATAGCACTGTCCTCTTACCATAATCATCTCATTGTTTTCCGTATCATGGAAAACATCACTTTCTTGTGGTCTAAAGGATTGCTTAATAGAAATAGTAGGTATGGTAAAGCAAGATTTTCCTACTTTTGTATTCATTCCATCAATAATGGCTAAGGTCAGTGGGATCTTAAGGGTAATTTGCGTGCCTTTATCTGGCAGGCTATCTACAGATAAAGAGCCTCCCACAGCCTCAATATTCTTAGCAACCACATCCATGCCTACCCCACGACCTGAAAATTCAGTAATATTCTCATTAGTAGAAAAACCTGGAAGCAAAATCAAGTTAAATACTTCTCGATCCGTCATCTCATTTTCATTTTTATACAAGAGATTGTTTTCTCTAGCCTTTTTCAATATCTTGTCTCTATCTAAGCCTTTTCCATCATCTTTAACAAGAATGAGAACGTCACTTCCAGAATTTTTTGCTTCCAGTGTTACAACTCCGTTTTTGGGTTTTCCTTTTGCCAATCTTTCACTGGCACTTTCAATGCCGTGGTCAATGGCATTTCGTACAAGATGCATGAGTGGATCTGAGATATGCTCAATGATATTCTTATCAACTTCCGTGGTATCACCAATAATTTCAAGCTTCACATCCTTCTCTAATTTCTTGCACATATCACGAACAATACGATGCATTTTATTAAAGGTAGCCGAAAGAGGAACCATTCTTATTGACATGACCATATCCTGCATCTCAATAGTTATTTTATTTAACTGCCTAGCAGCCTTATAGAAATTGTCTAATTCCAAACCCTGCAAATCTGGATTTTGGATAACCATTGCTTCTGAAATAACCATTTCACCCACAAGATCCATCAGCTTGTCTAATTTAGTAACGCTAACACTAATAATACTTTGAGCTGTAGAAGTGGATCTTACCTCTTTACTAGTGGTATCCTTATCCAGCTTAAGTTCTGTTTTTTTAGAATCAATACCTTCTGGTATTACCTCAACTTCCGAGGATATTTTAACTGACTTCTTCTCAAAAATACGTTTAATTTCTTCCTCATCTTCCAATTGCTTTAATTCCATATCCTTTAGAAAGACGGTCTGCATCAAGAAATCATTCATCATATCATATGTATAGTCTGATTTTAGGTAAATTTGAAAGCCTTCCCGTCGTATTACCTCTATCGTATCATCGTTATCAATGATATCTTCTGGTATATAAAGTATTTGATTGGCTATGGCCTTTAGATTACGAATTACGCTATAAGCACGTATGTTTTCCATTTCACAGCCTTCTTCAAAATAAATAGTTGCCTTAAAGGCATTGGCATAGCTGTGATCTAGCATTTCATTCTGAGGTAAAACCTCTTGGCTATTGATATTTATCTTTTCCTTTTCAGTATTTTGATGGTCATCCTTATTATCTTCTTTGAGCTGCGTCAAAAGCTGTTTCATGGCAGCAATCAGGTCTGAGGAATCTCCATCTGCACTGGCAGCATTCTTGATTTTGTCTACCTCATTCTTGATAAAATCAACACCATCAAGCACCCTATCCGATAATAATGAAAAATTTAATACCTGTGGTTTTTCTTCTCTCAAATAGTAAAATATATCTTCCATTGTATGCGCCAGAGTTGATATATTATCGAACATCATCATAGCTGATGAGCCTTTTATAGTATGCATAATCCTAAAAATTTCATTAATAACGTCTTCTGTAAAGTAGCAACTTTCTTGTTCACTACTTAATACAGACTGTTCGAGTTGTTCTATAAGTTGCGTTGTTTCAAACAGAAACATATCAAGCATGGGTTCATTCATAAATTGTTCTGACATATTCATTGCCTCCACATTAAATAAGTTTCTTTTATAACGCTAATACCTTATTCAGATTAAGGATGATATTCTCCTCTTTAAAGGGTTTTACAATAAATGACTTCGCCCCTAGTATCACTGCTTCTTTAACAAAATGTTCCTGCCCCATGGCAGAAATCATTACAACTTTGGCATTGGGGTCATATTCTAGTATGGATTTTAAGGCTTCAATTCCGCTCATCACTGGCATTGTGATATCCATGGTGACTATATCTGGCTTTAATTCTTTATATTTTTTTATGCCTTCCATACCATTTTCAGCCTCGCCAACTACATCAAATCCATTATTTTCTAGCATGTTCTTAATCGCACATCTCATGAATGCTGCATCATCCACAATTAAAACCTTTTTCATTTTCTTCGCCCCCCAAACATTCAAATTACCACAAAAAAATACAAAATTCTTCACGATGAACAACAAGAAATTACAATAAATTATATATTTCATTATTATACTTAATAAATTTTATCAAAACCAATACAAAATTAAGATAAAATCTATAGATAAATTATATAATAGATAAAGAATCATCTATTGACTTGTATATTTATAAAGTAGCTTACACCTCTTTAAATATGTTTGAATTAGAACATAAAAGCCGCTCATTTCGGAGCGGCTAACATTATGCCTATGTTGTCGTGATATAATGCAATATATTTTATTTAAAATAGTATTAAAAAAAAATTTAATAATTATAAATGAATTGTATTTTCACTCTTTTTATAGTATGATGTTGTAACTAATTCATTCATTTATAGATGTAGAGGAGGAAAACCATGATTAATATTCGAACTGCTACTTTGCAAGATATACCTACTATTAGTTATATTCATGCAGCCAGCTGGAGAGCAGCTTATAAAGGCATTGTGCCACAAGCCTACTTAGATGAATTAAAGGATGATTTCTGGGTAAACTCATTTACTACTTGCCTTTCCAAAAACAGTATTGTCATAAAGCTTATAGAGCATCACAGTAAGCCTATTGGTTGTATTTCTTATGGCAAGGCTAGAGAGGAAGCCTTCTCAGATTGGGGAGAAATCGTTTCTTTTTACCTTCTTCCTGATTATTTTCATCAAGGCTATGGTGCTTTATTACTTGCTTCAGCTTTAGATGCTTTAAAATCTGAGGGCTATCAAAAGGTTTATTTGTGGGTACTGAAGGATAATCGGCCCGCCAGAAACTTTTATGGCAAACATCACTTTATCTGCACCCAAGACGAAATCCAATGCGAAATTCAAGGTACGCCTCTAGTGGATGTGCGCTATACCTTAGCCTTATAAACCTTCACTTATTCCATAGCGTTCTTTTCTTGCATCACACAGGATAAGGCGTAACTTAAAATATCTTCAGCTGCTCTTAGGCCTTCCTGCCTTGTAAAGGTAATGTGAGGCCCGCAGCTTTCTTGGATATAGGCTCCTTTAGGGACAATCCCATAATCTGCTTGATGGACTAACTCATAATCAAACAACGAATCCCCTGCACCAATGACGGCTTTGTTATAGTATTTTTCCTTGATGTAAGCGATTGCTGCCCATTTATTAACGCAGTTAGGATACAAGTAAATTTTTTTCCCATTGACATCAATACGCCACCCCTTATCCTTTGCGTACTGCCAAAAGGCTTGTATACCTTCCTGATCTATATGATCTCTTTCACCGATAATGAGCCAAATCAACTCATCTGATTTTCTATAGGATTTAATGACGCCTTTATAGCAAGATAAAAAGTAACTCATTGCTTCATCATAAGTAAGAGAAAGGGACTCAATCTGCCTTCTTATATGAAGATTCCATGCTTCATCCTCTTTTTCTCTATAAAAAATACTACCTCCATTATTTACCACAAACAACTCTGGCTGAAGTATTTCACTAAATACCTCAATACGTTTATACTGCTGATAATTTCTTGTTGTAATGGGCACTATATCAGCCACTTGATGGAGCCTTTTTAATAATTCAATTGCCTCTAAGGACATATAGGAAATAGGCTTTTCCTCCCAGATTTCCACCAAGCGATATTTACAATCTGCACTTTGTAAAAATTTATCTGAGTAAATAAGTGTTCGATCAAGATCTGATGCAAAAATCATAATTTCTCCTTTTCCATGTCCTTAATTAAACCGCAGCAAGAATAGCACATATTGGGATATTCTTCTACAGGCACCCCTCTATCTTCTGCTAGCAATAGGATATGCTTCAAATGTCTATTGTTCTTGTCCTTTACAAGCACTTTCCAAGGTATACGCCTTAGGAGTACTCTAGTGGTTTCTCCCACGCCTGGCTTAACCCTATTGATACTGGCAATATCAAAATACGCTCTAATACTCTCCACACTTTCACCTAAATCATCACCCTGCTGCTTTTTGGCTAATAAATCTTCTTCCTTGATTTCTAAACCCTTAAAATATGCCGAAACTGTATCCACAAAGTCATTGCTTTTATCAATATTTTCCCACTCCTTATAATACTTCGCGCCATGAAAGTCATGCTCAGCAATCAGGTCAGTTCTCAAAAAGGTACGGCTCACTAGTCCAGAAACTGTAGCATTAAGGCAAGCACTTGGCACCAAAAAGTCTTCTCTCGTACCATATAAGCTGGTACATCGCCCTGGATCGCAAAGTACAGCTAAGGTATCATCTAACTGTATTTGATAGATCTCCTTAAAACGCCTACACGCCTCTTTTAGAGTTTTTCCAATCACGCCCTTTCCTGTCCAGCCGTCCACAAA
>JAEXBC010000214.1 GCA_023457875.1 Bacillota bacterium
TTCTATGCTTCTAAAAAAATATGGTGGAAGTCGAGAGAAAGGAATCTTTGCTTCATGGTTTACCGGAGTATTAAATGCTTTAATCTGCCCATACGATTTATTCGGGGAATGGGTATCAAAAGAAAAAACGATTCTAACAGTAGATAAAGGATATATAACCTCAATTGATCCATGCGGTATACCTAGAGGCTCATTAAACAACTGTGGATATGGTGTTTATATTTACGATAACTGTTGGAATAAGCATCTAACCGAAATCAAATGTCTAGAAAAATTTATAATAGAAAACTACAGTCCCGTCTTCACTTTTTTTCAAAGAAAATACTCACTATTATTATTTACTGATTTATCAGGGAAATCATATTTGCACGTTCTAAAACCGAAAACAGATGGCTGGTTTGATAAAAAAGTGATATCAGAATTAAAAAAGACTATAAATAAACTGCCCATCGGAAGTTTTCGATATTTAGAAACACTGGATGGGCGGATATTTCAAGGGAGGTATTTAAAAGCAACTTATTCTTACCAGGATGGATGGAGTATCAGTGATTACATTCATTAGAGTTATGTTTATAAGTAATAGTATCCATATATCTAGCTAATAAATAAAGATTGTCCTTTTTTGAACTGCAATTTTCTTTATTTTTACTTATTATGTCCGTTCTTTGCAGCAGCATCGCAATAAACTTTGAATATTATGAATACACACTTTTCGATTATAATGCCTACCTATAATCAGGCCTCTTTCATTAGAAGGGCTATTCTAAGTTTGCAGAAGCAGACTTACCCCTATTGGGAACTTATTATAATAAATGACGGCTGTACGGATGACACGGAGATGTTTATTTCTGATTTTCTGCGTGATGAAAGAATAGTATATATTAAGAATGAAAGTAATGAAGGACTTGGGCATGCTTTAAATCAAGGTCTTAAAGTTGCCCGATATGAATGGATTGCCTATCTACCCTCTGACGATTATTATTTTGAGGATCATTTAGAATCAATTCATAGGAAGTTTCAAGAATATGATGACTTGGTACTTGTGTATACAGGAATGAAATACGCCTCTCCGGATACCATGTACTATACACCTGACACTGAAAGCACTGGATTAAAAAAAGGATATTGCTTGCAATTGGTGCAAACAGCGCATAGAAAGACAGACGCGCGTTGGCTGGAAAGAAACGAGTGGGTAACTGAAGATCTGTTTGCTATGTTTTGGCATAAACTGGCGAAGTCCGGAGCGTTTGGCATGACTAACAAAGTATCGTGTTATTGGACACTGCACCCTGCGCAGCGGCATTGCATTATCAGCGAGAAATATGGAGGAGGAATCAATAAATATAGAAGTTATTATAAGATCCAGTCTCCCATCCGAATGAAAGTTTCTAAATATAAGTTTATAGATGAGGAGAAACTATATGAGAGTTTTAGAAAGGGACAGAAGCTTTGTGAGAATCCTTTAAAAATCCTGATATTAGGAGAATTAGCTTATAATCCGGAACGTATTTATGCATTAGAGCAAGCCGGACATACACTGTATGGACTGTGGGTGCAGAATCCCACTTACAGTTTTTCCACAGTAGGACATTTACCTTTTGGGCACGTAAAAGATATTCCATTCGAGAATTGGAAACAGGGCATCGAGGAAGTAAAGCCGGATGTTATCTATGGTTTATTAAATTTTGGAGCAGTTCCGTTGGCATATGAAGTATTGAAGGCTTTTCCGGATATACCTTTTGTGTGGCACTTCAAAGAAGGTCCTTCTGTTTGTCTTCGCAATGGCATGTGGAACCGGCTGATATACTTGTATACTCATGCTATAGGAAAGATTTTCCTAAACGAAACAATCAAATCGTGGTTTGAACAGTTCTTGCCACCGAACCATGGAATCTCTTTTATTATGGATGGAGATTTACCTAAAAAGGACTATTTCACAAACAATTTCTCTTCGAAACTATCAGCACAAGACGGAGCGGTACATACCTTGATTGCCGGAAGAATGATTGGCATTTCCAACAATGATCTATCCGTATTAGTTAGGAACAATATTCATATTCATTTATATACAGAGAACTATCATACCTGCAAGGAAAAAGCAATCATGCGTTATTTGCAGATAGCACCGAAGCATTTTCATATTCATCCTCATGTTTCTGCAGATAACTGGACAAAAGAGTTCTCGCAATACGATGCCGGATGGTTGCATTGTTTTAAAAGTCGTAACCATGGTGACTTGATGAAAGCGACCTGGGATGATTTGAATATACCGGCACGAATTAGTACTTATGCGGCTGCCGGGCTCCCAGTGATTTTCCCTGATAATAGTAAGCATATTGCTGCTACTCAAGAAATAGCCAAAAGTTTGGATGTCGGTATCTTCTTCCGTGACTTCTATGAATTATCGGACCGATTAAAAGAACAAGCCAGAATGAAACAATTAACAGATAATATGCTTCGGAGTCGGGAGATATTTAGCTTTGATCATTATGTTCCTCAACTAGTTCAGTTGTTCAGAGATGCAATAAGAATAAAAAAACAGCAGACACATGGATAAAACACTTCAGCAGATAGCTAATACGATTGTCGCTAATCTGAAAAACACAGAACCAATAGGTCTGTTTAATGGCAAAGCGGGAATTTGTCTGTTTTTATACAGATATGCCCGATATTCAGGAAGTACTGTTTACGAAGAAATTG
>JAEXBC010000215.1 GCA_023457875.1 Bacillota bacterium
CTTACATCAATTCCGACGTAAAGTGGGTTCATAAAATCACCTTCTTTCGTAGTTAGATTTGAGTGTTCAATCGGCTTGGTAAAACCCATGATCATGGAGCATCGACACCCTCGCATATAAGAATCCAGCTTAAGATGGACAGATGCGAAACCACACTGCTAGATGGTAGACCATGTACTTAAGCAAACAGCCATCCGGTTTGAAGCTAACTTCCATGTCAGGGGAACAGACTTACAATGAAGCAACCATTACTGGTTCAACAGGAGAAAAAAGAACTATTACCTGATTGACACTAGGACAATTATATCATGGGCTTAACCTAGCCGATTGATAATAAATATAGAATTTTAAGAAAGGAAAGTATAAATCTTAGTATCTAAAGATATTATACGAGGAGAAACACAAATGAGAATCTTATTGATTGAAGATGACCATGATCTTGCTGAGGGTGTAAGCTTTCATTTAAAAGAAGCTGGTTATACAGTAGACTGCTGCTACGATGGCCTAGATGGCTTTGAGCTTATTAAAACTCAGGCCTATGACCTCATCATCCTAGACCGTATGCTTCCTAACCTAGATGGCTTAAGCATCTTAATGCGTATTCGTCAGCTTAATCTATGCCTTCCTGTTATTATGCTTACAGCCCTTAATGCGATTGGGGATCGGGTGGCTGGACTGAATGCCGGTGCTGATGATTACCTTGTTAAGCCCTTCGCCACAGAAGAACTGATTGCCAGGATAGGGGCATTATCCAGAAGACCCTCTAACTTAATTAGTTCAAACAAACTTACCTTTTGTGATGTCACCCTAGACTTATTAGGACTTTACTTAATCGGGCCCAAACACACCTGTTCCCTTTCAAAAAAGGAGGGTTTTTTAGCTGAATTCTTCTTAAAACACCCCAATGAACCCTTAACAAGAGAGCTGATTCTATCCAAGGTGTGGGGACCTGATACAGAGGTTGAGGATGGTAATTTAGATAACTATATTCACTTTTTACGAAGACGTCTAAAGACTGTTGGCAGCCACCTACATATTAAAACTATCCGCTGCGTGGGCTATATTTTGGAGGAGGCTTATGCTTAATACACTTAGGAAAAAGCTTGCTATTATCTGTATGCTCATTACGGCTACAATCCTTTCTGGAATGTCTTTTTTCTCCTTGGTCATTTATGAAAAGCAGTTCTATGCCCAGCAGAACACCCTTCTTGAAAATCATCTAAGCAATCTGGTTTTTCGCTTACAAACTGAAAAAAGTATTAGCCATACCTTTTTAGCAGAATTAGAGACTAATAATCATCTTATCGTTTCGATTGAGGATAATAAAAAACCTTTGCTCTACAGGGGCAATACCCACTCCATAACCCCTCGTAGAGAGTTAATTCGCTTAGCCAAAGACCTTGCCACTACAAAATATCACTTTAATCTATCATCCTTTTATATTTCTACTATGGAAGTTCCTAAAGTGATCTTTGAACTTAGAACCAAGCACCAGGAGCACTATCTTGTGACCGTCAGCACCTTTTCAGCAACAAATGGCTATTTTACCTTAGTCTTATTAAAGGATATGTCACAATAAGATCAAAGCATTTTGCTAACACGTCTTCTTTTCATTTTACTAACGATTATTGGTTTTATACTTCTAGGTGTTTTTAGCTTTTTGTTTGCTGGTCATGCTATTAAACCCATTGAACAAAGTCAAAAAAAGCAAACAGAGTTTATCTCAGCAGCTTCTCATGAATTACGATCGCCTCTAGCAGTTATTGATACCAATACCAGTGCCTTACGTTTTGAAAAAGAGAGTATAAATGCTCATTTTACGGATATCATTCGCAAGGAATGCCATCGTATGAAACACTTAGTGGATGACTTACTTTTGCTTGCTACTACAGATGCACATAACTGGTCCATTAATCTTTGCCCTACGGAGGTAGATACCCTCCTTATTGAAGTGTATGAAACCTTTTTAAATCATGCTCGAAAAAAGAATTTTATCTTCAACATCGTTTTACCTGAGGAAATGGTACCTTCAATTCAGGTGGATCGTGAACGTTTACAGCAAACCTTAACCATTCTCCTTGATAATGCTTTTTCCTATACACCCCATAATGGCAAGATATCCTTGGTGCTAAGTATTGAAAAGGATTATCTTAAAATTGACGTCATCGACAATGGCCCAGGTATTAGTGATGCCCATAAACCACTTATCTTTGACCGATTTTATCGCATTGACCCTTCTCGACACGAAAAGGAGCATTATGGCCTAGGCTTAAGTATAGCCTTTGAAATGATTAGGCTTCATAAAGGAAAACTTACCTTAAAGGATACACCAGGTGGAGGCTGCACCTTTTCTATCCTTCTTCCAAGACATAAAGAAATCAAAAATACAGACTACTCACAATCTATTTCAAAAGAAATCGTAACAAAATAAAAAATAGGTTTATATCATACTACAAATGATATAAACCTATTTTTTATTTACATGCAATCACTTCAACTTCACACAAAACATTTTTAGGAAGGGTTTTAACTGCCACACATGAGCGTGCTGGTTTACTTACAAAATACTGTCCATACACTTCATTAAAGGCTGCAAAGTCCGCCATATCTGCTAAGAAGCAAGTGGTCTTAATAACCTTTTCAAAGCTGGTTTCATTGGCTTCTAAAATAGCTGAAATATTCTTCATAACTTGCTGTGTCTGCTCTGTAATGTTATCACCTACAACAGTTGCTGTTGCTGGATCTAAGGCAATTTGACCTGATGTAAAGACCATGTCATTAAAACAAACGGCTTGGCTATAAGGACCAATAGCTGCAGGTGCCTTGTCGGTATGTGTCGCTTTTAACATTTTTATCACTCCACTCTTGTTTTTACTCCGATTATATTGCTTTATTAAAAATTCGTCAATATAATTGGCGCTACTTAGAATTGACTCACTACTGTCATGCTACTGATGAATAAAAACTGAACAATAAGCATATAACTATTTCCATCTTTATACTGGAGGCTTAATGATGTTTTACATTCACCGATTAAAAATACTATGTATGATACTGGTTATTCTATTATTCTTTTCAACTTGTGTTTTGGCTCTGGATTTCCACCAGAAAATTGAACTTGAATGCACACCTATGTCCATTATTTTACCAGATGGTCGTGTGGTTAAGGAAATGGTTGCAGCAGGAGATGGTCAGCTTTACATTCCCTATCAACTCATAGAAGACATTTTAAGGCAAAAGGTTATCCTTGATGATGAAAGCCGTACCCTTAGTATTGGTTATATGGATCTTAAGAGCATTATGAGCAATAAGCTAAAAGTCGATGATTACAACTATGACAATATCCGCTCATATCTCTATTATCCCGACATCAAGATTAACAAGCCCATGAGCATGGATTCCAAAACCTATGATTTAGGCTATTCCTTTACTAATGTAGAAGCAGCCACCTTTAACTTAGATGGTGAATATAGCTTAATTACTGGATTACTGGGCTGTGAAGACTTTAATGGTAGTAGTGGCGAAATCACTTTTTACTTAGATGATAAGCCCCTTAGCACTTATCCTATTACCAAAGATCAGTCTCCCACCAAGATTTGCCTAAGTGTCACAGGTGGCACCCAACTCAAAATTGCTTTTTCCTCTTTTGCACCCAACACACAGATAGATTTTGCTGATGTGCTCATTCATTAAAGACAAGCAAAAAAGACTGTCACAAGATTTCTATCACTCTAGCTTCAAAAGCACTAGCTAGGTGGATAGCTCCCTTAGACAGTCTTCTTTTTATTATAGTAAGTTTTTAATGAGTTGTTCGTATGGTACAGAAGATAAATAAGCAAGTGGTACATCAAACACTGTCTTTGCACCTGTATTTCCTTCTTCATTCATGCGTACTGCAGCTCGTGCATAGGCTACTAATACTTGCGCTGTGAATTCTGGGTTGCTATCTAACTTTAATGAGAACTCAATGATTTGCTTATGCTCATCATTAGCGCCTGTTACGCCACTTCTAAGTACCAATCCACCATGTGGCATTTTATTGTGCTTTTCTTTTAATTCCTCTTCACTAATAAAGTGAACGGTTGTGTCATAATCTGCAAAATAGTTAGGCATCTCTTTAATATTCTTTTCGATAGCTGCCTGATCAGCACCCTCTTCAGCTACAACAAAGCATTCTCTTGTATGCTTTTGTCTCGTGGTTAATGAAGGATTTTCTCCTTGCCTAACTGCTTCAATTGCAGCAGGTACTGGAACTGTATATTGAATACCATTTTTTACGCCTTCTACTCTTCTAATAGCATCTGAATGCCCTTGGCTTACACCTTTGCCCCAGAATGTATAATCATTTCCCTTTGGCAAAAAAGCACCTGTCATCATACGCATCATGGAAAATAAACCTGGATCCCAACCTACTGAAATAATACTTGTTTTAGAAGATGCCTTAGCCACCTTATCAACTGCTTGATAGTATTCTGGAATCTTTGCATGCGTGTCAAAACTGTCAATGGTATTAAACAGTTTTGCGATTTCTGGTCCTTGAACTGGTAAATCTGTTGCTGAGCCCCCACAAAGAATAACCACATCAATATCCTTTGTGTATTGACCCATATCCTCCATCTTTAAAACTTTACAAGAAGCTGTTGCAATTTTCACTGTCTCTGGTGCTCTTCTAGTAAAAACTGCTACCAGTTCCATGTCTTCTTGTTGACGTAATGCTGTTTCTACTCCACGTCCAACATTTCCGTATCCAACAATACCTACTCTAATGCTACGTTTCATCACAAACCTCCTTAAGTACTTTTTCTTGTGCCTTACTTAGATTGCTATCAACTATATTCTACTCCAATATAGTAGTTTTTATTAGTACTACTAAATTATGAGGAATTTTTTTCTATTTGTCAATCCTTCTTTTTATTTTTATCTAAATAATGACTATTTTTTTTCTTATTTAAAACAAAGCCTAATCCACAACCGCATATTCCTCCAATAATATGGGTAAATTGTGAAATATTATCTGCGGATGAAATGCCTTGTATCACTTCATTTCCTATGTAAAGAATCACCACTAGGATAAGTGTTAATGGAATCCCTCCACCAGATGTGTTACCAAAGGAACTTAACAAGATCATCATAAAGATAATGCCGCTGGCACCTAATAAAGCCGAATCAAAGAAAATCACATGAATCACACCAGTAACAAAGGCTGTAAAAATAATCATTAAAAGTAACCTTTTGCTACCATACTTTTCTTCTAACATGGGACCAACTAAAAGAATCAACATAAAGTTACCAATAAAGTGCTCAAAGTTAGCATGTCCAAGTATATGTGTAAATAATCTTACATAAAATAGCACATCAAAAGG
>JAEXBC010000216.1 GCA_023457875.1 Bacillota bacterium
ATCTCGGTGGGTAACTATCCCTGAAAGGAAATGGAATATGTTTTTGCCCTATGCGGAATCGTTATGGCTTGCATTGGGTAGGAATGACTTGGATTTAGTCAAATATTACTTGCCACGAATGGAAGAATTTTCTGATGATCGGGCATTTTTACGTGGAGGATATGGCCCACGTTTGAGAAGCTATAATGGGAATGCTATTGATTATACAAAATCAAACAATAGCGGAGAAAGCAAGTTTTGTGAGAGTAAAGTCGATCAATTTTTATACATTACAGAAAAATTCAAGCAAGACCCATATACCCGCCAAGCAATTATAACAATTGGGGACCCATCCAAAGACTGTTTCGATGAAAATAACAAATTGAAACAAACAAAAGATTTGCCGTGTACAAGAACATTGCAGTTTATGAAAAACAGCCTCACCAACAAACTGGATTTAACGGTTTATGTCCGTTCCAACGATTTTATTTGGGGAGCCACAGCCGTAAATATTTTCAACTACACATTTATGCAGGAATACATTGCAAGTATAATAGGATTAGAAGTTGGCTCGTACTTTCATATTGTTAATAATTTACATTATTATGAATATCATAAAGCAATGGTAGAGCAATTGGCAAATGTAGATAAGGTTGAAGATAGTTCTTTCTGTTACAATAAAACATTTCATTCATTAAGTGAATTTGATTCTCAATTAAAAAAGCTAGAACGGTTGGAAAGCGATTTACGAACAGGAAGTACAAATGTATTAGAGGAATTCAATGATGATTTTTTCAATGATTGGGCCAAAATTCTCTTTTTGAAAATTAAAAAAGAGAATAAAGGCTTTGTAAATCAAACACTCAATTTTCTTGCAAACAAAATTTCAATTCAATAATCATGACAGAACAACAAATAAAAGAAGTCACAGAAGAAATTACTCAACTGTTATTGAGGAAAAACGAAGATTATGGTGGAGCTAGTTTTGAACTTGGACTTAATGGCAACATGGTGCATATTTACGATAAAGCGAACAGATATCGTACTTTGATTGAGAAAATGCACAAAGGACAGACTCCTAATTTCGAATCTATTGAGGATACCCTCAAAGATATCATGGGATATGCAATTATTGGATTGTTGATTTTAAAAAATGAGAATCATGGATAATATTAAGGATATCATAAATGTACCATTGGAACAAGGCACATTGAACAGCAATGTTTTTAAGCAAATTGCTGAAGCAAGAGAAGGGCATTTTGTGTTTCTCAGTAAGGAAAGCAAAAAGAGCCTAGAACAATATGTAAATGCAAAGGAACCGGACATAAAATTGGCAAAAATTGTCTGGAAAAATCTATTGATAGATTCTGTATCAATACTAAAAATAAATGATTCCAGAGAAAAAATCTATAAGGACTCTGAAAAAGAGAAAAGCAAGTTATTAAGTTCTTTTAGCGCTGTGAGAAAAGCAAGTTCTTATGGCATAGATGAAATTGATAAGTATTTTGATGACTTTATAGAGTTTGAATCTGTATTATATGGGATGGATAGGCATTATAGAGATCATATTAATCATGTTTTGCAAGTATGGGCTATAGGGATTAGTTTAATATCTCATACTGATTTCAAACTGAATGATGGTTTTAAATTAGACCAAAAAACAGATTTTCATTTTGAAATTGAAGAAAGTGAGAATAAATCTAAAACTATTGCAAAAAGCGAGTTCTGGGCTATGTGGACAATAATTGCTTTATGCCATGATTTAGGTTATCCAATTGAAAAAACCTCCCAAATTAATAAGCAGGCGAAGAGAATTATCTCTCATTTTGGGAATATGCAATTTACCGAATTAGATTATAGCTTTAGTATATTTAACACATTTCTAGTAGAGAAATTTTTAAATATTATTTCATCAAAAGTTTACTGTGTAAAAATAGACAACAAGAAGGAGGAATACCATACTTCAATACAAACCAAGTATAGAGATAAATTATCAAAATCTTTAGAAGATTACCGCCATGGCATTTTTTCTAGCCTGTTACTTTTTAAAAATCTTACATATTTTCTCGAAACGGATTATTATGTGAGAGATAATGCACTAGATATCGAAGATTCAAAGCAATTCTATATCCGAAAAGAAATTTTGAGATCCATAGCGGGACATACTTGTCCAAAGATGTATCATATCGACCTTAATACGTTGTCCTTTTTATTAATCTTATGTGATGAACTACAAGAATCAAACAGACCGAAATTTGATGGATTTGTTCATAACTACAAAGAAGAGGTGCCTTCTGTAGAAATAAAGGAATTTAATATGGACAACCCTCAGAAAGTTCATATAGTAATGACTTATAGAATTGAAGTAAAAGAATTAAAAAAGTTTTTGGTTGTTAATCGATATAAAAACATACATTATTTACTGCGCAGCGCAAAAGAAGATTACGACCGTAAAATACATTTTCAATGGGACATTTCATTTCTAGATAAATCATATCAATACATTTTTGATTCAAATAAAGATTCATTTGAGCAATTGTCTGTAATGGAAAAAGAAAACAGTGAAGGCTCTGTTTTTAAAAATATTGAATTATATGATTAATAAATAATATATGAAAGAAAAAAACGTGTTTATAAGCCATTATGGAAAAGATGATGAGCATATTGGCAAATTGAAAGACCTGCTTTCAAAAAAAGGTTATACGATTAAAAACAGTTCCATTGATAGCTCAAAACCCAATAGGGCTACTAATCCAGAATATATCCGAAGATTGTTACGTCTTAGGATACATTGGGCTGGTACATTCATTTGTCTTATTGGCGATAAGACCCATACTAGAGAATGGGTAAATTGGGAAATAGAGCAAGCCGCCATGAAAGGCAAACGAATTGTTGGAGTCTATATCAATGGTGCTAATGAAGCAGAAGTACCCGAGAATTTCAATTTATACGGCAATGCACTTGTAGGTTGGACAGGAGACAAAATAATTGAAGCAATAGAAGGGAAAAATAATTTTGAGGCACCGGATGGTAGCCCTCGTGTATCACCTGATGGAACTTTTAGGTCAACTTGCTAATGAAAGGATATTCATATATTGTTGCGCGAGACTATGGATTTGCACCAAATCCGTTTGATAATTATTGCACTTTAGCAACATGTAAGCCCATTATAAGAAAACATTCTGACATTGGAGATATTATTTTCGGTATCTCACCAAAGTCTTCGGGTAATAAATTAATATATGCGATGAAAGTTAGTGATAAAATGACTTTCAATGAATATTGGAGCCACCCCCAATTTCAATCAAAGAAACCTGTTCTAAATGGTTCTCGAAAAACAAAATTCGGAGACAATATTTACTATTTTGATTCAAATACAAACCAGTGGTTTCAAGCAAATTCTCATCATAGCAATGAAAATGGTGTTATAAATGAATTAAACTTGAAACGAGATACTAAAACAACAAATTTTGTTTTAATAGCAAACGATTTTTTCTATTTTGGAGCCAAGCAAGTAGAAATACCAGACAAATTTAAAAGTACATTGACAAAATGGAATACTGGTACCATACTTGGCGTATCACAAAAAGAAATAAGCGAAATAGAAAGTTTATCTGTTTGGGAATGGCTTACCAAAGAATATCATTTCGGCATACATGGTTTTCCATCTTTATTTGATAAAGGTTTTGAAAGGTATGACGGTAAATAAACTTCTCAACATACATGTAATATGATGGATGATATTAATAAAATACTAAAGTTAAAAGAAATAGATCAATTGGATGCTGCTATATTGCAGTTTTCCAAGAATACTCTTGCCTCAAAGAAAATATGCGCTACTCTTTTAGTTGGCTTCATCACAATAATCTTACAGCTGACCAAAAATTACTTTGATGTATCCATATATATTTCTTGTGGCCTCATTCTTTTTATCTTTTGGATTACGGATTCTATTTCTTATTATTACCAACGAAAGTTGAGAATCAGAATGGCAGAAATTGTAAAAGAGCTCAACAATGGCAATAACCCTTTAATAGGGCTGGGTATACCTTTGAAAACGAGTGAGAAAATAACATGGCGAAAATCATTATTTAATCATTCTCAATGGTTTTATTATTGGGGGTTTATCATGCTCCTGTTTGTGATTATTTATGATTGGCTTACAGCTAGTTTTTGCTTATGAGTACTTTGAAAAATAATTTTTTTGTCAGTTATACAACTATTGATTCTCAAATCAATCATGTATTTTTAAAAAAGCTCAGTCGCATCTTATCTAATTATGGAAAGACTTTTATCGATTTAATAGATAATGATTCTACAAACAAACAGAGCCGTGTGGAATATGAGTTGTGCAACTCTAGCGCAATGATTTTAATACTAACAGAAAATATTTTTAAGTCACAATGGGTAAATAAAGAGATTAGGATTGCTAAAGAAAATAGTATTCCAATTTATAAAGTAGAATACGAGAGGATAATGATGACAGATTTTTCAACATTAAAAGCAACAACAGATAATATAGCTAATGAACTTTGATAACTGACAAAAGATAATCCAAAGTATTTTTTCAATATGGATGATAAACTGAAAGAAGATATAAGCAAGATAGTTGATGAGGCAGTGTCATCCCGAATATCAAGCCAGCAAACGATTCTTATATTCAATCTTGACGATTTTGATGCAGAAAGAAAGTTAAAGCAGATGTTGAATGTGGAAAATTATCATAGCGCTATGTTAGTTCTCAAATATAGCTATTTTGTTTCATCGACAAAACAAAAACAGTCTATTTTCGTCTTGTTGACAGGGCAAAGAATACCTCTAATCTATCTCAACACTTTGTTTTGTTTCCAAAATGCACTATATTTGCAGTATAATAGAAACAAAATAAAGAAATGACCTTTCTGGAATTTAAGGAACAACTATTCGATTTGGCATGCTTCAATATCTATCAGGTATATGCATGGCAACCTGATTTTGACAGGAATAATCTTACCCGT
>JAEXBC010000217.1 GCA_023457875.1 Bacillota bacterium
ATGACTCAAACGAATACAATTGGCTATGTTGCACCTTACCCTATTTCGGAGGTAGTAAGTAGTATCAATGCTTTTACTTTAGGTGCTCAAGCAGTTAATCCTTATGTAAAGGTAAAGGCTTTATGGACCAATAGATGGGACCACCCAGAAGGCGGACGTGCTGTGGCTGAAATATTACTTAAACAAGGTGCAGATATAATATCTAATGAAGATTTGCCTATTCCAGGTGATATTTCAAAAGACTATGGCATCTACAGCATTGATCAACAAAGTCATCAAAAAAAGCATTATGCAATGGCTATTTGGCATTGGGGTGTCTTCTATGAGCAAGTCATTCAAAACATATTGAATGGTACTTGGAAAAGTATGTATGATAATTCAGCAAGACCAGATGTACCAGTTAATTTCTGGCAAGGAATGAATAATGGGATTGTTGATTTATTGTATTCTAACCGCAATATGACCTTTGCAATGAAACATCTTATTGAGTCAGTAAAGCATATGATGATTTATAATGATTTTGACGTATTTAAAGGACCAATTTATGATCAAAACCACGTTTTAAGAGTGAAGAACGGAGAGAGTTTATCCTATGAGGATATTATTCATATGGATTGGTTAGTTGAGGGCGTAGAGGGAGAAATTCCAGATATTAAAACCCTTACACCTATTGATCCCTTCTCTTATATGCAAGGAATCACGGGTAAATAATCTCTTTGGAACCTTTAATCTAAACAAGGGATGTAGCACAAAGCAATGGATATACAATAAATTGTAAATTCTCGCTTTGCGGTACATCCCTTTTAGCATTCTAAAACATAGTAATTGTAACCATTTACGATTTTAATATCTTTGTAAGTCAGGATACGCTTTGCATGAGACGAATAGGTCAGATGATTATGCCCATATAAATGGTAGGTAGGACGAAGTTCATCATAAATAGAATAAAAGCATTTAAACCCACAATGGCAGTGGCTATTTTGATCGTCACCAATACCAAAGGTGGGTGAATGACTTACAAAAATATCTATAGGCGTTTTACACGCTTTTAATAATTTTTTTGCACGCTTTTGCATTTTTTCTTCTGTATACTGAAAGACACCTCCTCGGTATTCCATCGATCCTCCCAAGCCAGCAATTCTTAAATTACGGAAGTTAACTACGGTGTCTTCTATACAGTCACAACCTTCTGGCGGATTAGTAAGATAGTGCTTGTCATGATTACCATGTACATAAAAAACAGGTACCGCTAACATGGTAACAAGAAACGATAAATAAGAAGACTTAAGATCTCCGCATGATATCACACAATCGATACCTTTAAAATGAGATTTATCAAAGAAGTCCCAGATATAAGTACTTTCTACATCAGAAACAACTAGTATTTTCATAAGTTGACCGTCCTTTGTTTTTTATGTAATTTATTATACTATATTGTCATAAACATTTATACTATAAAATATTAGTTTTAATCATTAAAAATATTGACAGTTGAAATGTGATTTGATATGATGAACAAGTGTTAAACAGAATATTCATGGAGGGATTCCCGAGCGGCCAAAGGGGGCAGACTGTAAATCTGTTGCGATAGCTTCGAAGGTTCGAATCCTTCTCCCTCCAGATGCCCAGATAGCTCAGTCGGTAGAGCAGAGGACTGAAAATCCTCGTGTCGCTGGTTCGATTCCGGCTCTGGGCATTTTTTATACCAGAAACCAAAAGGTTTCTGGTTTTTTTATGTGGTTTTTGGTATGTTTGTCCCTCCCTATTCATATATATGATTTAGACAAGTTGGAGGGATGTATAATGAGTCAATATCAAAGGAAATTAACCATGATCGCATTAATCATTGTAGTTGTCCTTAGCTTCACATGGCTAGTAGTAGGCTTTAATTTATCTTGGGTTGAGGTAAAGAAAAACTATGCGGAAGTAACGATTAATTTTTTAGTGCCTATGCAACAACAGAATTTCGAGAAGCACATTAAGCTGCTGCCAGAAAAACCGTATTCTAATCAATTTGATTATTCCATTACTTGGCTCAATGAGCAGGTTGCTTCAATAAAGATAAAGGAAATGGGACAAATCAAAGGACAGAAAATAAAGCTTTTTGTAGATAAGGCACCTACTAGATGGCTAAATATATGCAAATCCGAATCTGTGGATATTTCGTTTAAATCAAAAATACAGATTCTAAGTCCCCAGAATGATTTTATTATCTCCAGCACACAACCCTTTATCGTTCAATTTAATACACCGATGAAAATTAATCAGATTTATAAATATTTTGAATGTGATACGGTTTTTTATATTGAACCCTGTATTAAAAAACTTGAAAATGGCATGAAATATACAGATGAAACCTGCTTTATTTTCAAACCCAAATGTCCCTTAGAAAATAACAAAAAATACTTTTTATCCTTTAAAAAGGGAATGCCTTCAAAAGGTGGAACTCTCCTAGAAGAAGACAAATTTTTTGTCTTACAGGTAGATCAAAAACCGGTTATTAAAAGTACATATCCTGCTCATCAAGATAGATGGATTGGATTATATCCACGTATTACAGTAGAAAGCGAGACCCCTATAACCAAAGCATATATTTTTGTGGATGGCAAAAAATATATAGGTCAACTTCAAGATGCTTATCATGCCCACTTTTTGCTGGATTCGTGTCTTCTACCTGAAACAAGTTATCAGATAGAGTTCCAAATACAAGCAGCCAGTGGCGAATTAAATGAGCCCCATAGCATTAACTTTTCAACAACCTCCCTAGACAAAGACAGGCTATGGCTAGAGGTCTTATGTGGTAATGAAAGTGTCATTAACTGCTATAAAGGTACCAATAAAATAAAAACCATGGCGGCATCTGTGGGTGAAGGTGTTTGTGCGCCTCAAATGGGTACCTATTACCTTCAAGATAAGAAAGAGGTGTATGAAGATAATGCCCATAAGGAGGGTGCCAATTTCCTGCTAAAAATATCTCAAGAATTTGGGTTTCAAGGCAATATAAGAGATGCCTACTGGAATATTAAAGTCTCTGAAAAAAATAGAATTGGTGCAAGAATGAAACGAAAAAACATCATTTTAAATGATGAAGATATAAAGTGGTTATATGAAAATTTACCTATCAACACTATGATAATTATTAGAGACAAGACTGTTTAGAATAAAAAAAGACAAAAAAAAAACACTATTAAATGAATTATTTTGTTGAAAAAATTGCGTATTATGATAAAATACTAGTAGCGGATAATTCGCCGCAGGAATTTTAATTAATAGGAGGAGTACCTATGAGTTTTCGCACGGAGTATATGAAAGATCTAATGAGTAGAGTAGAAAAGAATCATCCTGCACAACCTGAGTTTCACCAAGCTGTAAAAGAAGTTTTATTATGTATGGAGCCTGTTGCTGAACGTAACCCACAATACGTTAAAGCAGGTATTTTTGAAAGAATCGTTGAACCAGAACGCATTATTATATTCCGCGTATCTTGGGTAGATGATGCAGGTAATGTACAAGTTAACCGTGGTTATCGTGTACAATTTAATAGTGCTATTGGACCATATAAAGGAGGTCTAAGATTACATCCTTCTGTAACATTAGGCGTTATTAAATTCCTTGGGTTTGAGCAAATATTTAAAAATTCTTTAACTGGCTTACCTATGGGCGGCGGTAAAGGTGGTAGTGACTTCGATCCAAAAGGAAAATCTGATCAAGAAATCATGAGATTCTGTCAAAGCTTTATGACTGAACTTAGTAAACATATCGGTGCAGATACTGACGTACCAGCAGGTGATATCGGTGTTGGTGCACGTGAAATAGGATATCTCTTCGGACAATACAAACGTCTTCGCAATGAATTTACAGGCGTACTTACAGGAAAAGGCTTAAATTATGGTGGATCACTTGTAAGGACACAAGCTACTGGTTATGGTTGCTGTTATTTTACACAAGAAATGTTAGCTACAAGAGGCGAAAGCTTTGCTGGTAAAACTGTTGTTATATCAGGTTCTGGTAACGTTGCTATCTACGCAGCAGAAAAAGCTACACAACTTGGTGCTAAAGTAGTTGCTATGAGCGATTCTAACGGTTATATTTACGATCCTAATGGTATTGATCTTGATGCTGTTAAACAACTTAAAGAAGTAGAACGTAAACGTATCAAAGAATATGTTGCAGCACATAAAGATGCTACTTATACAGAAGGCTTCACTGGTATTTGGACAATCAAATGTGATATTGCACTTCCATGTGCAACACAAAACGAATTAGATGGAGATGCTGCTAAAGCCCTTGTTGAAAACGGTGTTATTGCTGTAGCAGAAGGTGCAAATATGCCATCTACTCCAGAAGCAGTAGATGTATTCCAAAAAGCTAACATCTTATTTGCACCAGGTAAAGCTGCAAATGCAGGTGGTGTTGCTACTTCTGGTCTTGAAATGTCTCAAAATAGTATGAGATATAGCTGGACCTTTGAAGAAGTTGATGAAAAATTAAAGGACATTATGAAACACATTCACACAGTATCTCGTGATGCTGCTATTGCTTACGGCGAACCTGATAACTACGTATTAGGTGCTAACATAGCAGGATTCCTAAAGGTTGCTGATGCAATGTATATGCAAGGTGTTGCATATTAATATAAAATCCTCACTTTTGTGAGGATTTTTTTAATGCAATGAATAGACTCCATCTACTGCTTACAATTTTTTATAAATTTTATTGTATAATGGTCGAAATTAGTATAGAATTTATATAGAGAGCTATGACTCATCAAGCGAGTAGAATAAAATGAATCTGGGGTGAACATGATGCCAATGTCAACAATTCCATTAAGAGATTGTATGCCAGGAATGTTAGTTGCTGAAGCAATTAGAAATTTAGATAACGGTTTAGTTTATGTAGGGGAAAATCAAGAACTGACTATAGAAGCCATTGAAACCTTAAAAAATCTTCATATTGATAATGTAAAAATATATGTAAATACTTGGGATAATGTGTGGAAAATTACAAAAGACACCAAACAAAATTACCAAGTTTGTACGGATAATGTACAAAAATTACTCAGTAGAATTAGCGCTACAGAAGTAGTAGACTATTCTGCCTTTAAAGAAGTGAAAGCACAAATGGAAGAGTGCTTTAGTGATAATTACAAGATTATTGGATGCATTAATTTATTTAAATATGCAGATACCTATACCTATACACACAGCATTAATGTTGCTTTACTGAGTATGTTGATTGGTAAATGGATGAAGTATGGCGAGCAAATGATTGAATCTTTACTAATTGCAGGATTACTTCATGACATAGGGAAAATGAAAATAGACAGTAAAATATTAAATAAGCCAGATAAATTAACTGAAAGCGAATTTGAGGAAATAAAGCAGCATCCTCGTTATTCTTATGAACTATTACAAAATAATAAAGATATTAGCTTAGATGTTAAAATTGGAATTCTTATGCATCACGAAAAAATGGATGGCTCTGGATATCCTTATGGGGTGTATAGTGAAAATATTAACGATGTTGCAAAAGTTTTAGCTGTAGCTGATGTCTACGATGCCATGATTTCTGAAAGACCTTATCAAAAGAAGCATTCTCCTTTTGATGTCATGCAGCTGATGCAAGAAGGTGTATTTGGAAAGTTAGATACAAAGATTTTATTAACGTTCTTGACGAATATTGCAACCTATTATATTGGTACCTATGTACTACTCAATACAGGACAAATAGGTGAGGTTGTTGCCATTAATCCAGCTTGTGTCTATCGTCCAATTATTAAAGTCCAAAATGATTATATAGACCTTTATACCAATCGTTCGATTAATATTATTGAACTTACATAATGTGACAATGCATAAATTAAGCTAAGCTGTACATACTATTCTCGTATAGTATTTTCATTTCAATGATAAGGAGTATAGTATGCATATGAGAAAGTTATTGTTTTTAACGGCATTTATGGCAATAAGCATAGCTTGTGTAGGTTGTACAACTGTAGATGATGGTACCAATAATACACCAATTGAATCTGTTGTTCCTAATTCTCCAGCTACTGATGGTTCAATTAATACAACAGACAATTTGAACGGGGCTAATGGAACTACAAATGGCGCTAACGGTACTACAAATGGTACTAACAGTACTACAAATGGTACTAACGGTACTACAAATGGTACTAACGGCACGAATGATGTAACTACTGATAACACCACTAGCAATACATCCACAACAACGCCATAAGACTATACAATAAAAGCAAGGGTATCTGCCCTTGCTTTTATTGTACTAGGAAAACAGTTGATCTTTTGCAGCCTATGATGATTAATGGTATAATAAAAGCATACTTGTAGAAAGGAACTCTGAAATTGAAAGTATTATTACTTGCACTTAACGCAAAGTATATTCATACGTCATTAGCTTTACGTTATATAAAAAGCTTTTGCAAAGAATATGAATCACAAATTGAAATTATTGAAACGACCATTAATAATAGCGAAAATGAAATGATTAAATCCATTTATAAGGCTAAACCCGATATCATCGGTATTTCTTGCTATATTTGGAATATGTCATTTATTAAAGCGCTGGTTCCTACCTTAAAAAAAACACTTCCTCATACCATCATCATATTAGGAGGTCCTGAAGTATCATATGAAGGAGAAAGCCTGCTTCAAGCCTTAGATATTGATCTCATTATGGAAGGTGAAGGAGAAGAGACTTGGAAAGAATATCTGGATTATTATACCAAAGGTGATTTTTCACTATCTGAAATTAAAGGTATTCTTTATAAAGAAGACGATCAAATCATAAGAACACCCGATAGACCGCCTCTAGATTTAAAGCAATTGCCTTTTGTATATGGCTCATTAGAAGGTCTTGAGCATAAAATTATTTATTATGAAGCTTCGAGGGGGTGTCCTTTTAACTGTCAATACTGTCTTTCATCCGTTGAACAAGGTGTACGCTTTGTTCCTATTGAAACCGTCAAAAGTCACTTGTCCTATTTCTTAGAAAAAAAGGTAAAGCAAATTAAATTTGTGGATCGTACCTTTAACGCAAAGAAGGACTATGCCATGGCAATTTGGAAGTATATTATCACTAAGGATAATGGCTATACTAATTTCCATTTTGAAATTGCTGCTGAGCTGATTACTGAAGAAATGATTGTATTACTAAAGAATGCTAGACCAGGACTTATTCAATTTGAAATAGGTGTTCAATCAACTAATGATGAGGTCCTTCGCTCAATCAATAGACC
>JAEXBC010000218.1 GCA_023457875.1 Bacillota bacterium
TTTATTGATGCGGAGCATGCGTTAGATCCTTCTTATGCAAAGAAGCTAGGTGTTAATATTGATGAACTCTATATTTCTCAACCAGATAATGGGGAGCAAGCTCTGGAGATTGCTGAAACAATGGTGCGTTCAGGTGCAATTGATATTATTGTTGTTGACTCAGTTGCTGCTTTAGTACCTCGAGCAGAAATAGAAGGAGACATGGGTGATTCTCATATGGGACTGCAGGCAAGATTAATGTCTCAAGCTTTACGTAAGCTCACAGGAGTTATTAATCGCTCTAAATGTACAGTAATATTTATTAATCAGCTTCGAGAAAAAGTAGGCGTTGTATTTGGCAATAATGAGACAACAACAGGAGGACGTGCGCTTAAATTCTATGCATCAGTCCGTTTGGATGTACGTAAGATAGAAACCCTTAAACAAAGCAATGAATTTATTGGTAGCCGTACCCGTGTTAAGGTTGTTAAAAATAAGGTGGCACCACCTTTTCAACAAGCAGAATTTGATATTATGTATGGAGAGGGTATTTCTAAAGAAGGCGATGTGCTTGATCTAGCTAGTAATCTTGATATCGTCAATAAAAGTGGTGCTTGGTATGCATACGGTGATTTACGATTGGGTCAGGGACGAGAAAATTCTAAAATCTATATCAAAGAGCATCCAGAGCTATTGTTAGAAATTGAAAACAAAGTAAGAGCGCACTATGGTCTTGGCAGCGTGGGTGAAGATACAAGTACTGCTGAAGAAACAGCTACTACTAAAGAGACAAAGCATACAAAAGAAACTGCTGCTACTAAAAATACAGCAGGCGTTAAAGAAGAAGTATAACACAATAATGGAGTAGATAAGAAAAAAGGTAGAATTGCTCTACCTTTTTTCTTAGTTATATACTACAAAATGCTGTATTTACAATATGTTATCTTGACAGCATTTTTAAAAAGATATACAATTATAATGTTATTTGCACATTGATAATATATGGGAGGTGGTAGATATCGGGCAATTAGGATTAATTATAGGAATTATTGTATTAGTAATTATTGTTGGAATAATAGCCTTTTTTAGTGGCGCTTCGTATAGAAAAAACATAGCGGAAGCACAAATTGGAACAGCAGAGGAAAAATCAAGAAAAATTATAGATGACGCTATCAAAGCAGGGGAAGCTAAAAAAAGAGAAGTATTATTGGAAGCAAAAGAAGAGAATATTCGTGTAAAGAATGAATTGGATAAAGAAGTACGCGAAAGAAGAAGTGAGCTTCAACAATTAGAGAAAAGATTGCTCCATAAAGAGGAAAACATCGATAGAAAAACAGGTATGCTCGAGCAAAAGGAAGAGCAACTTCAGAAAAAGCTTGATAAAGCTGATAAAGCAAGAGAAGAAGTTGAGGCTTTACGTGCAAAGCAGTTAGAAGAGTTAGAACGCATTTCAGGGCTTACGCTAACTGAAGCTAAACAATATCTTCTTCAAACAATTGAAGAAGAAGTGAAGCACGAATCAGCAATTATGATTAAAGAGATAGAATCTAAAACCAAATTAGAAGCAGATAAAAAGGCAAAAGAAATTATTACTAATGCCATTCAAAAATGCGCGGTTGATCATGTGGTGGACACAACAGTATCTGTTGTACCATTACCTAATGATGAAATGAAAGGTCGTATTATTGGGCGTGAAGGACGAAATATTAGAACTTTAGAAACCCTTACTGGTATAGATCTTATTATTGATGATACACCAGAAGCAGTTATTTTATCAGGCTTTGACCCAATCAGAAGAGAAGTTGCACGCATCGCTTTAGAAAAATTAATTGTCGATGGACGTATTCATCCAGCACGTATTGAAGAAATGGTTGAAAAGGCAAAGAAGGAAGTTGAAGTATTAATAAGAGAAGAAGGAGAAGCTGCAACCTTTGAAACAGGGGTACACGGCATCCATCCAGAAATTATTCGCTTATTAGGAAAAATGAAGTTTAGGACAAGCTATGGTCAAAATGTCTTACGTCATTCTATTGAGGTATCTAATTTATCTGGTCTTATGGCTAGTGAACTTGGCTTAGATGTGCGTCTAGCTAAAAGAGCTGGTTTACTTCATGACATTGGTAAGTCAGTGGATTATGAAGTAGAAGGATCACATGTAAGTATAGGTGCTAACCTATGCCGTAAATATGGAGAAAATGCAACTGTTATCAATGCAGTAGAAGCCCACCATGGAGATGTGGATCCGGAAACTGCAATTGCGGTTATTGTACAAGCAGCAGACACCATTTCTGCAGCAAGACCAGGTGCTCGTCGCGAAACATTAGAAACTTATATCAAACGTTTACAGAAGCTTGAAGAAATAGCGACATCCTTTAAGGGAGTAGAAAAGTCATATGCTATCCAAGCAGGTCGCGAAGTAAGAATTATGGTAGTGCCTGATGAAGTAGATGACAATGGTCTTGTTTTACTAGCTAGAGATGTGACTAAACGTATTGAAAATGACTTGGAATATCCAGGTCAAATTAAGGTAAGCATTATTAGAGAAACTAGAGCAACAGAATATGCTAAGTAAATGAGTTTGCTTTTTGATAAAAAGATGTACTACACCAAGTGTGTAGTACATCTTTTTTAGTATTGAATCATATAAAGCCGAACGAATAACTTTATTGTGAAATGAATGTTCGAAAATGGGATTGCTATTTACGAGTATAATCGGTATAATATCATTAAGATTATCAAAGACAAAGGGGAAATGACATGAGAAATAGTTATAAAAGTCCTTTAGAAGGAAGATATGCTAGTCAAGAAATGTTGTATTTATTTTCAGATGAGAAGAAGTTTAAAACATGGAGAAAACTTTGGGTAACACTTGCTGAAACTGAGAGTGAATTAGGTCTTCAGGTTTCTAAGGAACAAGTAGAAGAATTGAAGAAATTTAGTGAAGAGATCAATTATGAGGTGGCTGAAGCTTGGGAGAAAAAGGTTCGCCATGATGTAATGGCTCATGTACATGCTTATGGTGAACAAGCAACTTCTGCTATGCCTATTATTCATTTAGGTGCAACGAGCTGTTATGTGGGTGACAACACAGACTTGATTATTATGTATGAAGCTTTGGAGATCATTAAGAAAAAAGTACTTAATGTAATGGATAAGCTAGCTAATTTTGCAGATGAGTATAAAGCACTGCCAACATTAGGTTTTACTCATTTGCAACCTGCACAGCTTACCACTGTTGGAAAACGTGCAACACTTTGGCTACAGGATTTGTGGTTGGATTTGCAGGAAGTAGATCATGTATTAGCCAATAAGCGTTTAAGAGGTGCAAAGGGGACAACGGGTACACAAGCTACTTTCCTTAATCTTTTCGAAGGGGATTATGAAAAAGTAAAATTACTTGACAAAACCATAGCCGAGAAGTTAGGTTATGATTCTACTTATCCTGTAACAGGACAAACCTATACAAGAAAAGTGGACTCGCTTATTATCAATGTGCTTGGTCAAATTGCTCAGTCAGCCTACAAATTTAGTAATGATATTCGTATCTTACAACATTTAAAAGAAATCGAAGAGCCTTTTGAAAAAAGTCAAATTGGATCTTCAGCAATGGCGTATAAACGCAATCCAATGCGTACAGAACGTATTTCGTCTCTTGCACGCTATGTCATTTGCGACGCACTCAATCCAGCTATTACTGCTTCAACTCAGTGGTTCGAAAGAACGTTAGATGATAGTGCAAATAAGAGAATATCCATGTCGGAGGCATTTTTAGCGGTGGATGCTATTTTAGAAATCTATATGAATGTGGCAGATGGGTTGGTTGTTTATCCAAAAGTGATTGAAAAACATATTAACGATGAATTACCATTTATGGCAACAGAGGTTATTTTGATGGAGGGCGTAAAACGTGGTGGAGACCGTCAAGAACTTCATGAACGTATTCGTGTCCTTTCTATGGAAGCAGCTAAACAAGTAAAAGAATGTGGAAAGGCGAATGATTTGATTGAACGTATTTTGAAAGATGATGCTTTTTCTATGAGTGAAGAAGAACTCTATCATATCTTAAAACCAGAAAATTTTATTGGGTGTGCCAAGATGCAGGTTGAAGACTTTTTAAAGGACGTCATTCAACCGGTATTGAAAAAAAATGAGAATTTGCTCGGTATTGATGGTCATGTACGTGTATAAACAAAAAAGGTGAGGGCAGATAAGTCTTCATCTTTTTTGTGCGCTTTGAAACCTAGGGCAGTATTTCTATAATAAGAACTATGTGTAAAAACAAGTGCATGTATCCTCCTCTAAATCTTGGTCTAAAAATATAGCTTGTATCATAAATTATCAGTAGGCAGAACGAGAAATGAGGGGGATTACGTGAAGCATATCATAGAGGATCAATCCGTTTTGATTGTGAAAGAAGAGTATGTGGGGATTTTGATTTTATTATGTGCCATGATAACGAGTAGCATTTACGCGCTTTACTTAGAGCAAAATAACATTCAGTCGTTCCAAGTGCTATATAATTGGATGATTCAAAAAAATAGCAAAGATATAACGTTAGAATGCATTTTTATGAGTTATTCAAAACGTCTTCTATTACTATGGGGTCTAGGGTGGATAGGTGGTGTTTTATCGATAGGGGTGCTTTTCTGCATGATGTTTGCCTATGGCTTTACAAATGCGTCTCTCATTATGATTTTTGGCTTAAAAGGAGCTGGGTTTGCATTTTTGTGCTATGGCATACAGGCTATTATCATTTTAGAATTTGGTATGATACTGATTCAAAAAAGTCAAAAATTACTAAAAGAAAAGGGTAGAGAGAATCAAAAAGAATACTTGCTATTAATTTTTCCGATGATGATTTTAATCCTGCTCATAAGTTATATGGACATCAGATTAGGCGCAAATATAAGAATGATTATATAAAAGCTAGCACGATAAAGGGAGATACACGACAAGTAT
>JAEXBC010000219.1 GCA_023457875.1 Bacillota bacterium
TCACCACCTATCTCTACGATGCAGAAAACAACCGAATAGGCGAAATCACCAACGGAGAAAAAACAAGCTATGTCGTAGACACCACCAGTAGTGAGCTTTCAAGAGTGTTAGTAGAAAAGAAAGGCGAAAAAGTACGCCAATACATCTACGGCTTAGGTTTAATCATGCACGTAGAAGGCGGCGAATATGCAACCTACCACTTTGACAATAGAGGCAGCACAGTAGCCATCACCAACAAGTCAGCAACCACAGTATCTACCTATACCTACGGCCCTTATGGAGAATTACTCGATGAAATTAAAAAAGCTGTCATCGAATCATTGTGATGACAGCTTTTTTGACATTACGGATAGGATTTTTCACAATCAGCTATTTTCAATACTTTTCTTTGAGGGGTTATCAATAAGTTTACCGTTTTTATCAAATCTTGAGCCGTGGCAAGGGCAGTCCCAAGTATGCTCAATTGGATTCCATTTCAGTGCACAGCCCATATGCGGACATCTTTTTAGGGTGGGGGTAAGAAGATTGAGTGTAGCTGTGAAAGCATTTACTAGAAGCTGTGGCTTCATTATACTTCTATGTGGTGAGAACACCTGGGCAAAATCATTTCTTTTCCCAACCACCATGTCAGAAAGAATCATAGCAGCTACCATCGATGAAGTCATTCCCCATTTATTAAAGCCAGATGCAACATACATATCATGAGTGTTTTTTGAATAGTGACCAATATAAGGAACACCATCAAGGCTCATGCAGTCCTGCGTTGCCCAATAATACTTTTCAACAGAATGAGGGTAATATTTTTTTGCGAAGCTTCGTAGTTCCTGCCAAGCTCCGCCCTTTTTGCCTGTTCTGTGATCTCCGCCACCTATTAATAGCCTATTGTCATAGTTTCTGAAGGACATACCCTTTTCTGCCTCATCAACATACATACCCTTGACATCTGGCGCATTTTGCAAAGCAATAGCATAGGAACGGTGCTGATAAAGCTTGAGATAATAGCTTCCATGCGTATTGATGAACGGAAAATGTGTGGCAACAATAATTTTTTTAGCGGTTATATTGCCTTTATCAGTTTTAGCGGTGTTATTCTCAACTTTTTTTACAAAGGTATTTTCATAGATATTAAGCCCAGAACATATTGCGTGGATGAATTGAAGCGGATTAAACTGTGCTTGTCCCTTAAACTTGATGGCACCATTTATTTCAAACGGAAGTGGAATATTTTCTTGAAATTCCGCAATAAACCCAAGTTTCTCCACTGCACGGAGCTCCTTATCAATTTTCTCTCTATTGTTAAGGGTATACACATAAGCGTCTTTTTCCTCAAAGCCACAGGAGATATTTGTGCAAAGCTGCCGATATTTTTGAAGAGCAAGCTCATTAGCTTCAAGATACATTTTAGCTTTTTCAACACCTGCATTCTTAATGAGCTTATCATAAATCAAACCATGCTGTGAGGTGATTTTTGCAGTTGTATTTTTGGTAATGCCTGAGCCGATTCGATTTGCTTCAACAAGTACATAATTTACTCCTGCTTGCTTCAGAAAATAGGCGCATAACAGACCTGCCATACCACCGCCAATTACAAGAATATCTGTCTTCAAATCTTCTTCAAGAGTTTTAAACCTAGGGAGTCTTACGCTGTCTGACCATACGGATTTCATGTAAATGTCTCCTTTTTGGATTTTGTATTCATCTGTTGGATTTTTATAAATAATAACGTTAGTATTATCCCTTTTTTCAACTTTTATTAATTCAATATCACGCCTATCAGAAAGGACACAGACTATTTTTTTAAGAGGATAAATTTGCATGATCACTTGTGCATTTTATTTGAGATTTCAAATTGACAGTGTGAGTAATTAGTGATATGGTAATATTCATAATTTTTTTAAAGGGAAGGGTTGCCTTATTACCATTATGGGGGTGAAGTAATGAGGATAAAGAAGTTCAGTGGGTGAGAAAAGCAAGATGGGTAAATGATATGACATTTGGTTTTATAAGTGATAGTATGGGATTAGAAATGGCTAAAAGAGCAGCAAAACGCATGGAGTATGTTTGGAATAATAATAAGGATCATGCTCCATTTTGTTAAGTTGATACAATCTATTCATTTTGGGAGGGATGTATAATGAGTATAAGTTTTGATAAAGTAAGTCCTACAATGTTTGATGAGTGTGCAAAAATTATTAGGGACTCATTTATCACTGTTGCAAATGATTTTGATTTGACAAAAGAAAATGCACCTACAAATCCTGCATTTATTGAAGTAGATGCACTGAATAAAATGTATGAGAAGAACATTGATATGTTTATAGTTGCAAAGAAGGATGCTTATATTGGTTTTGTTGCCATAGAAAAAGCTAATGATGAAATGTACTATATGGAAAAGTTAGCCACAGTTCCAGAATACAGGCATAAGGGCTATGGAAAAAGGATGATGGATTTTGTGGTGAGCTATGTAAAAGATAGAGAGGGTAAAAAGATTTCTATTGGTATTATTAATGAAAACGAAGTTTTAAAAAAATGGTATCTAAGCTATGGATTTGTAGAAAAAGAGATCAAAGTGTTCAACCACTTGCCATTTACCGTATGCCTTATGGAAATGAAGATTTAACCCTCACAACGTCCTTTATGCTAAAAAGGCAATATTGCTATTAGAAAAATGATGCATATTACGAAATAAAAGCAAAAGCAAATACCGTATGCAAGCTAATATAGAGGTGAGAGGCTCTGGCTGTCCGAAGGATAGTCAGAGCCTCTCACCTTTCCCAGAATCTGATACCGCATTCCTATAGTTTCTAAGAGCCCATACCTCTCACAGGCAAGTACTTTCCCGATCAGCCCAAAGTCTAAACAAGTTTAAAGAAAGCCAGTAGAATTAAAATAACCCCACTTAACCAAGAAAGATCCACATTAGCTTTCTTAGCACATATATTCCCCACCATAGCCCCAAGAAAAATGGCAAGGGAGTTTAGCACAATACATAAAAGGATAATTTGCATCAAGTTAATCGTTGCTAAAGCCACTCCAAAACCAATGATTAAGCTATCCAGAGAAAGAGCAATGCCTAAATAGATGGCTTCCTTAGTACTTAAAGACTTAGATTGGTCTACATCTGCAAGTGTAGCATCCATATATACGTTTAAAACAAGTTTAAAATTGAGTAATGAAAGCTCGATGTTTTCTGGAGAAACCGCTTTCTTATTTAAATAGCTTTTTAGAAGTCCCTCAAATAAGCGCATAAATCCTAGTAAAAATAAAATGCAAAAGCAAATAGCAGTTGTTAGATGAACAGGAATAAATCCCTTTATGATTGAACCAATACCAATTGAAAAAGCAAGAAATAAAGTTGAAATACCAGTTAATATAATGCCTGAGGTCACAGGTATTTTAATTTTATTTGTACCATATGCAAAGCTAGCTGCACAGGCGTCAATACATAGCGAGATGACAAGTAAAATAGATTCTAACATAGTAGTTAACTCCAAAATTAAAGTGTTACCCTTATAGTTTATGGAAAAAAACGCAAAAGGAAACTTGGCTTAGCTTCATTTTGTCTTTTAAGTTCAAGTAAGGGTGCTTTTGTATCAAGGAGTGTACTAGAAGAGTGGGATTTGTGGTATAATATAGAAGTACAGTAAGAAGCAGAAATGACTATGATTAGCAGAAAGGAAATAACATGAGTTACTTAGCTTTATATAGAAAGTATAGACCCTATACTTTTGAGGGTGTAGTGGGTCAAGAACATATTGTACGGACACTTACAAATCAAGTTATATCTGGACGTGTGGCTCATGCTTACCTTTTTTCAGGAAGTAGAGGAACAGGAAAAACGTCTATCGCAAAGATTTTTGCTAGAGCAGTCAACTGCGAAAACGTGGTAAATGGCTCAGCTTGTGGCGTATGCGATACGTGTCAAAAAGCCAATAATGGTTCTTCCATGAATATTATTGAAATAGATGCGGCATCTCATAACGGCGTAGATAATATTAGAGAGATTAATGAAGAGGTAAAGTATACACCTGCAGTCGGTAAATATAAGGTTTATATTATTGATGAGGTACATATGCTTTCTACTGGTGCCTTTAACGCGCTTTTAAAAACCTTAGAGGAACCACCCGCCCATGTTATCTTTATTTTAGCCACCACAGATCCACAAAAAATACCTGTTACTATTTTATCAAGATGCCAACGCTTTGACTTTAAGAGAATCTCTGCAAGAGAAATTCAGCAGTGTCTTGCTAGTTATATGGAAAAGGAAAATATTGATATCGAAGAAAAAGCCCTCGCCTATATTGCGAGATTGGCTGATGGCGGTATGCGTGATGCCCTTAGTATAGTAGAACAAAGTATTTCCTTTTATTTTGGCGAAACCATTACACTGGATAAAGTACAGTATTTAGTAGGAGCAGTAGACAGCCATATATTATTTGATATGGTGGAGGCGATCATTTTACAAGATGCCTCTAGAGTACTAGCCTTGTGTGATGAAGTGAATCGACAAGGAAGAAGCATTAGGCAATTTGCAAGTGATTTGCTGGAGCATAGTCGTAATTTATTGGTTGCAAAGACCACAAATGGTGGAAGTGAAGTCTTAGACTACAGCATGGAGTATGTGGAAAAGCTTAAAAACCAAGCTGATAAAATAAGCACCAATGAACTGATGAGGTATATCAAGCATTTTGGGAATCTGGAGTATGAGCTAAGAACGTCAATATCTCCAAGGATTTTATTAGAGGTTGCACTTCTAAGGCTGAGTGAGGTGAAAATGGATGATTCACCCGAGAGTATGCTCACTAAAGTTCAAATGCTTGAGGAAAAGCTTGAAAAACTGGAGAAAAATGGTGTCAAGGTTTCTGAAGTTAAACAAGTTGTACCTAGCGCCCCTAAGAAAGAGATTGTGCCAACCAGACTTAGTCAAGCCGTACCACAGGAGGTCAAAGCTCTTAAAAATAGATGGTCTGATATTTTAAATGCACTTGGTACAAATTCAGCAGCCCGAACAGTATACATGAGCGCCAAGCTGGGCTACATTGAAGGCGATATGCTTTATGTTGTTTATCAAAAGGGCATGGAGGCAGGTGTTAACAAATATTTAGATGAACTTATAGAGGTCATTAATCAGCTGGCAGAAAGGCAGGTGCGAGTAAGCACCATATCGGTAGAGGAATATGCTAACAAATGTATGGAGGTTTATGGCTCAAAACCAAAAGTGACAGAGGAAGTTCAAGATATCTCCAGTCTGCTTCGAAGTGTTCAGTCAAAAATAAACTTTGACATTGAGGTTAAATAAGGTAAAATAGCAAATAAAGAATAATTCTATTTAAGAGATGTTTAGGAGGAATAAAATGAAAAATTTTGGTGGAATGCCTAATATGCAACAACTTATGAAGCAAGCTCAAAAAATGCAAAGACAAATGGAGCAAGCACAAGCTGAGCTTGAAACAAAGGAACTTACTGCAACTAGTGGCGGCGGTATGGTAGAAGTAGTCATCACAGGGAAAAAGGAAATCAAATTCATTAGGATTAATAAGGATGTAGTCGATCCAGATGATGTTGAGACATTAGAGGATTTGGTATTGGTAGCTGTGAATGAAGCAATACGCCAAGCTGACGAGCTGAGCCAAAAGGAAATGGGTAAACTTACGGGCGGAATGCCAACTGGAGGTTTATTCTAGTGAGCGGCTATTATGGCGATAAGATGGTAGCTCTTATTGAGGAGCTATCTCGGTTACCTGGAATAGGTACAAAATCTGCACAACGCCTTGCCTTTCATATTATAAGTCTGCCAATAGAGAAAGTGGAGCATCTGGCAAGTACATTAGTAGCAGCTAAGCAGCATATTAACTATTGCGAAAAATGTTGTACCATTACAGATGGTAAGCTTTGCCCGATTTGTAAGGATCCTAATCGGGCTAACCATCAAATTATGGTGGTTGAAGATCCTAGAGATATGGCGGCTTATGAAAAGACAAAAGAATTTAAAGGGCTTTATCATATATTACATGGGGCTATCTCTCCTATGATGGGAGTAGGACCAAGCGATATTAAGATTAAAGAGCTTTTAGAACGTATACAAAAGGAACAAATAGAAGAAGTGATTCTTGCTACAAATCCTAATATTGAAGGTGAAGCAACTGCTATGTATATTAGTAAGCTGTTAAAGCCATTAGGTATTAAGACGACCCGCATTGCTCATGGCGTTCCTGTAGGTGGTGACCTAGAGTATGTGGATGAGATCACCTTGACCAGGGCATTAGAGGGAAGAAGAGAAATGTAGTATCATGAAGGACTGTTGTAAAACTCGATTTAGCTTTTTAATATAGTTCATTCATCAAAGGGTGAATAGTATATTGTATGGCTCGGAGTTAACTTGCAACAGCCTTTTTTGTTAAATTCACTTAACTTAAAAAGATATCCACTTATTTGAATTGTTTTTATTTTATCAAAGCCACTTATATGTTATAATATAAAATACGTAAATCTATAGTAAGAGGTGGTAAGATGCAGATTAGAAGAAAGCTTCCCAGCATCATTATTGGATTAGTTTGTATACCACTAGTCATTTTAATTATTGGGGCGTATCTCTATACATTTAACAGAATTAATGATAAATCAAAAACAAGCATTAGGCAGTTAACTTCCTTACAAGGACAAGCATTAACTGCGCTTTTAGACGATAAAGCACATCAAGCACAGCTTTTTGCAAAGGATAACAGGGTAAAGGAAGCTCTTGAAAAAGGAAAAGCCTATGCGGCATCTAAGTTTTTAGTAGAGATAGGCAAAGGATCAGATATTGAAGAGGTAATGATTATTAATAAAGAGGGAGAAATCCTTCTATCCACTAACCAAGCTTTTAGCAAAACGACTTCTGAATATCAAAAGCTGTATCAAAAGGTATTGCAAGGAGAAACTATTTTCACAAAGGGAAGTTTTGCTAACGCATCTAATAGTGAAGTCACTTATATGACAGTACCTATTATAGGTACTCAAGGGAAGGTTATTGGAGGCTTGTGTCATGGTATATTTAACGACTCATTAAGTCAGTTAATTCAGACTGCCCAATTTCAAGGTGCAGAGGATGCATATATTTTTGATGAAGACTTTTCAGTGATTGCCCATTCCAATATAGATGAAGCAAAGATTCCAATAAAGGATAATACAATCAATCAAATCATCAATGAGGCAAAGGCAAGTGGAAAGGTTGAAGCCAGTGGCACCTACACCTATTTAGGCAAAGAAATCTTTATTTCCTTTTATATTGTGGAGGATCTAGACTGGACCATATGTATTGTACAAAACATATCGCAGATACAACACCAGGCTATGGTGGAGGCTATGTTTATCAATTTAACTATCATTATCGTCATTATTGGCATAAGTATTATGAGTATTCTCGTTACCAAAAAAATAATAAAACCGATTTCACAGCTGGCATTTGCCATGGAGAGAACCATTAAGGGCAATTTTAATTATTATTGTCCTTATAATGCTGATGATGAGGTAGGGAATCTTTCCTCTCAGTACAATCAATTGCTGAAAAAATTAGGTGATAGCCATACTGATTTAAATAGGCTAAGTCAAGAACTCTCTACTGCCC
>JAEXBC010000220.1 GCA_023457875.1 Bacillota bacterium
GCTCTTAAAGGAGCAGATCGTGTGAGGCTACGTCCTGGCGTTATTTTTGGTTCAGATGGTATTGAGGGATGTCAACATTCAGTCTTCGAAATCCTTGCGAATTCCATAGACGAGTTTAAGGAAGGTTATGGAAATACCATTCTTGTAACTTTGCATAAGGACTATTCAATAACCATTGAAGATTTTGGTCGTGGTATACCTGTGGATTATAATGAGAGCGAGCAGCGCTATAACTGGGAGCTGGTTTTTTGCGAGCTTTATGCAGGGGGAAAGTACAATAATAACGACGGAGAAAATTACGAATTTAGTCTAGGCCTTAATGGGCTTGGAAGTTGTGCAACCCAATATAGTTCAGCCTTTATGGAGGTAGAAGTTAGGCGAGAGGGGATGCTTTATTCGCTTTACTTTGAAAAGGGTGAGAATATTGGTGGACTCAAAAAGGTTAAGACAGATGATAAACGTACTGGTACCAAGATTCATTGGAAACCTGATGATGAAGTATTTACAGTAGTGAATATAGATGCCGATTATTTTCATGATACACTCAAAAAGCAAGCAGTAGTGAACAAAAACTTAGAATTTGTGTTTACAGATGAAATCAATGAAGAAAAACATACCTATCTTTATGAAGATGGTATTTTAGGATATGCCAGTGAAATAGCAAATAATAAGCAATTTACAGACGTGGTATTTTTAGAGCAAGAGACAAGAGGGAAAGATCGTGAGGACAGACCTGAGTATAAATTAAAATTTGAACTCGCTTTTTGTTTTTGCAATGAGTATAATATGCTGGAATATTATCATAACTCAAGTTATTTGGAGTATGGTGGTTCGCCGGATAAGGCCATCAAAAATGCCTTTGTCTACAGTATTGATTTATATTTAAGAAACGAAAATTTATATAATAAAGATGAAAAGAAAATTACCTTTGTGGATATTCAGGACAGTTTGATTTTGATTTCAAACTCTTTTTCAACCGTTACAAGCTATGAAAATCAAACCAAAAAAGCGATTACAAATAAGTTTATTCAAGAGGCAATGCAAGACTATCTGAAGGAATACCTATTCATTTACTTTACTGAAAACAAAGATGCTGCACTAGCCATTGCTAAGCAAGTTTTAGTGAATAAGCGAAGTCGTGAAAAAGCAGAGAAAACACGTATTAATGTAAGAAAGCAGCTCAGTGGTAGTATTGACATTGGCAATCGTATCAAGAAGTTTGTAGATTGTCGTACGAAGGATATTTCAAAAAGAGAGTTGTACATTGTGGAGGGAGATTCTGCCCTAGGTTCCTGTAAATTAGGGCGAGACGCAGAATTTCAGGGTATTATGCCGGTTAGAGGTAAAATCTTAAATTGCTTAAAAGCAGATTATGATAAGGTCTTTAAAAGTGACGTCATTGTTGATTTACTAAAGGTATTAGGGTGCGGTGTTGAAATTAACTCAAAACATAATAAAGACTTGAATACTTTTGATATGAATCATTTACGTTGGAGTAAGATTATTATTTGTACTGATGCTGATGTGGATGGCTATCAAATTCGTACGCTTATTTTAACCATGCTTTATTCCCTTGCGCCTTCTCTCATTAAAATGGGTAAAGTATTTATTGCAGAAACACCTTTATATGAAATTAATACAAAGGACAAAACCTACTTTGCTTATTCTGATTATGAAAAAGCTCAAATACTGAAAAAGATTAAAGCCAAGTACACCATACAACGTTCAAAAGGATTAGGAGAAAATAATCCTGATATGATGTGGGAAACAACCATGTGTCCTGAGACGCGTCGTCTCATACAAGTCATGCCAGAAGGAATAGAGGATACACAAAATATGTTCGATATCCTTTTAGGAGATGATTTAAAGGGACGTAAGCAGTTTATTGCAGATGAAGGACATCGCTACTTAGATTTGGCAGATATGAGTTAGGAAGGAGAGGGAAGATGGATCATTATATCATCAAGCAAAATATTACTGAAACGCTTGAAAGCAACTATATGCCCTATGCAATGAGTGTCATTGTATCCCGTGCGTTACCAGAAATAGATGGCTTTAAGCCCTCACATCGAAAATTACTTTATACCATGTATAAGATGAACCTTATTAAGGGGATGCGCACTAAATCAGCTAATATTGTAGGACAAACCATGAAGCTTAACCCCCATGGTGATAGCGCCATCTATGAGACGATGGTACGTTTAACCCAAAGCAATAGTGCCTTAAATATTCCTTTTATTGACTCTAAAGGAAATTTTGGAAAGGTATATTCTAGAGATATGGCTTATGCTGCTGCGCGTTATACAGAAGCTAAGCTCAGTGAGATCTGCAGCGAGGTGTTTGGCGACATAGAAGAGGATGCAGTTGATTTTGTAGACAACTATGATGGCACTTTGAAGGAACCTGTACTACTTCCAGTACGCTTCCCAAATATTTTAGTAAATCCCAATCAAGGAATTGCTGTAGGCATGGCAAGTAATTTTTGTGCCTTTAACTTAATAGAGGTTTGCGAGGCAACCATTGCGTACTTAAAAAATGAAGATATTGATGTGATGGATTATATCATTGCGCCTGATTTTCCTACGGGAGGTATGCTTATTTTAGATGAGGCAGAAATGAGAGAAATCATAGACACCGGTAGAGGAAGCTTTAAGGTGCGTGCCACTTATAAGTATATTAAAAAGGACAATTGCATTGAGATTACAGAAATTCCTTATACGACCACGGTTGAGGCCATTATTGATAAGCTAGAAGAGCTCGTTAAAAATGGAAGAGTCAAAGAGATTTCTGATGTGAGAGATGAAACGGACCTTTCAGGGTTAAAGCTTACCATTGACCTAAAACGTGGTGTAGATCCTGAAGTACTGATGCAAAAGCTTTTTAAATCGACGCCATTAGAAGATAGCTTTAGCTGCAATTTTAATCTGCTGATTAACGGAATGCCTATGGTATTAGGGGTAAAAGCTATTTTAAAAGAATGGTGTGACTTTAGGCAAGCTTGTATTGTTAAAAAATATAGCTTTGCCATTGCGAAAATGGAAAAGCGTTATCATCTCTTACTAGGACTTAAAGAAATCTTACTTGATATTGATAAAGCCATAGAGATTGTGCGACATACTGAGAAAGAAAAGGATGTGGTGCCAAGCTTAATGGCATACTTTAGTATTAGTGAAATGCAAGCCGAGTTTGTAGCAGAAATCAAACTGCGCCATTTAAATAAGCAGTACATTCTAGAAACATTAAAGGAACTAGAAGAACTAGAGAACGAACTAGCACGTTTAAAGGATATTATTGAGCATCCTCAAAAAGTCAAAAAGGTTATTTGTGATGAGCTTAAAAAAATTCAAAAGAAATTTGGAAAGCCTCGCTTAACCTCTGTTATCAGACATACTGAGGTAGCAGTGGTCAAACATGAAGAGCTGATTGATGATTATAATGTGAAACTATTCCTTACAGAGCATCAGTATATTAAAAAAATCACCCTTGTTTCTTTAAGAAGTAGTGGTGAACAAAAAATCAAGGAAAACGATCAAATCATTCAAGAAATAGAAACCAGCAATCGTAGTGATCTATTACTATTTACAAATAAATGTAATGTCTATAAGCTAAAGCTTCATGAGATAGAAGATACCAAGGCAAGTCAATTTGGCGTATATCTACCCAATATGATGAGTTTGGAACCAGATGAGCAGATTATTGCCATGCATAGTACGGTAGACTACAGTGGCTATATGGTCTTTGGCTTTTCAACAGGAAAGGTTTCTAAAGTGCCAGTTATGGCCTATGAAACAAAGACTAATCGTAAAAAGCTTATTAAAGCCTATTATGGTAAAGCCCCATGCGTAGGCATTGCCTTTGTCCAAGATACAGATGTTTTGGTATTAACGAGAGTAGACGATAAAGTTGCCTTCGTACCTGTACATTTAATCGAAGAAAAGCAAAAAAGAGATGCAAATGGTATACAAACCTTAAGCATCACTAAAAAAATAGGCATGAAGAAACTTGAAAAATTAGAAGAGCGAAGTGAAGAAATAGAATGTAAACTGGCAAAGGACTTGCCAGCAATTGGAAAGAACCTATAACATACAACAAGCTAAGCCGAAGATGGTTTAACATAAGGAGGATATATATGAGGACAGCTGTACAGGCAGCAAAGCGTATTGTAATTAAAATTGGTACATCATCATTAAATCATGAAAATGGTAGGATTAATTTAGATAAGATGGAGAAGTTAGCTCGTGTGCTAACGGATCTTAATAACTCAGGAAAAGAGATTATTCTTGTGTCTTCAGGTGCCATTGGTGCAGGTATGCAACGTATTGGACGTAGTAAAAGACCTGATGAGTTACCTTTAAAGCAAGCTACAGCAGCTATTGGACAAGCCATATTAATGAAGGTATATCAAAAGTTTTTTGATGAATACAATCAAGTGATTGCACAAATACTACTCACTAAAGATGTGATTGAAGATCCGATAAAGAATACAAACGCGAAAAACACCTTTGAAACCCTTTTGGATTTGGGAGTTATTCCTATTGTCAATGAAAATGACTGTATTTCTACAGCTCAAATCGAAGGATATCGTTTTGGAGATAATGATACGCTTTCTGCTATTGTTG
>JAEXBC010000221.1 GCA_023457875.1 Bacillota bacterium
TACCTTCCTTTATTCCAAGCGAACAGGTACGCCTGCAGCTACTATGGAGGAACAGGTACCAGAAGAGGTGGCAAAGGAGCGGTTTAATCGTTTACTTGCCCTTGTCAATGAACAAGCTGCTTCTACCCTTCACAAATACGTAGGGCAAACGATAGAGGTGCTATTTGAAGAGGTCAGCAAGCAAGACATGAGGGTGCTTAGTGGACGCACCGAAACCGGTCTATTAGTGAATACGCCTGGGCCTAAAGAACTAGTTGGTACCTTTGCTAAGGTGAAGATTGTAGATCATAAAACCCATTATTTAATTGGAGAGTTGGGGAAATAAGATGTTAAAAACACAAGTAACGCCTATGATGGCACAGTATTTAACCATCAAAGAGCAAAATCCGGACTGTCTTTTGTTTTTTAGATTAGGTGATTTTTATGAAATGTTTTTTGAAGATGCAAAAACCTGTTCAAAAGCATTAGAGATCACCCTAACAGGAAAGGACTGTGGATTAGAGGAAAGAGCACCTATGTGTGGGGTGCCTTTTCATTCTGCAGAAACCTATATTTCGCGCTTAGTAGAAAAGGGGTATAAAGTAGCTATTTGCGAACAGGTAGAAGACCCCAAATTAGCTAAGGGCCTTGTTAAACGTGAGGTTGTACGTATTGTGACGCCAGGAACTATTTTAGAAGGTGCCACCGTACATGAAGGCAAAAACAATTATATGGTGAGTGTAGTAGAAAAAGAAGGACGCTATGGCCTTAGTGTATGTGATGTCACTACGGGTGAATGGCTTACTACCTCTATTTCTGGTGAGCAAGCTAAGCGTAAGCTGCTAGATGAGATTGCGAAATTTAATCCCGTAGAAGCGCTACTAGAGACCTCTCTTTATGAGGATGAAGAGATTCGTGAGTACTTTTCTCTTCGATTAAATTGTATGGTACAAAAAATAGCGCCTCATACCTTGGATGCTCATTTAGCACATCAACTCTTGTTAAGGCACTTTAAGCTGCTTTCTCTAGGCGGTATAGGACTTAGTGATGAGGGTGAAGAGATGCTTGCCACTTCATGTCTACTTGCCTACCTAGAAGAAACCCAAAAATCAGACTTATCTCACCTCATGCATTTAGAGATATATCATATTGAGTCCTATATGCTCCTTGATATTTCCACAAGGCGCAACTTAGAGCTCACTGAGACTTTAAGAGAGAAAAAGAGAAAAGGCTCCTTGCTATGGGTCCTTGATCATACCAAAACGGCCATGGGTTCTCGTTATATTCGAAAATGCATTGAGCAACCCCTTATTGATGTGAAGCAAATCAATCAAAGATTGGAGGCCACAAAAGAACTTAAGGAAAGTCCTTTACTACGTTCAGATTTATTTGAGGCACTTGATCATATTTATGATATTGAACGCCTGATGAGCAAGGTGTCCTTTGGAAGCTGTAATGCCAAGGATATGATTGCCCTTAAGCTATCTTTGGAAGTACTGCCCACCATTAAAGGTCAACTTGAAGGTTGTTATTCAAAGGGCCTTAAAAGCTTATATGAGAAAATGGATGATATGCAGGACATCTATGCCTTAATCAATGCCGCTATTATGGAGGAGGCACCTCTCTCTGTGAGGGAGGGTGGTTTAATCAAAGATGGTTATCATCAAGAGGTGGACCATTTAAGGCAAGTAAAAAAAGAAGGCACAACTTGGCTGATGGAGATAGAAGCCAAAGAAAAAGAGAAAACTGGGATTAAAAATTTAAAAATTAAATACAACAAAGTATTTGGCTATTTTTTGGAAGTGACTCAGTCCTATAATCATTTAGTACCTGACTACTTTATTCGTAAGCAAACCCTATCTAATTGCGAGCGTTATATCACCGAAGAATTAAAGCAGGTGGAGGAAGAAGTACTGGGGGCAGATGACAAATTAAATGCATTAGAATATCAGTTATTTACCCAAATAAGAGAAGCTATTTTAAAGGAAATGCCACGATTACTTCATGTATCTGGTGAAATCGCTGCCCTTGATATGTTCTGCTCCTTTGCAGAGGTAGCAGACACCTATGGCTATGTGATGCCCCAAATGACTACTGGATATGATTTATCTATTCGTCTAGGCCGCCACCCTGTGGTGGAAAAGATGATGGGTGAACAAAGCTTTATTGCCAACGATGTGGAGCTTAAGGAGCATACTGCTGAGATGATGCTATTAACAGGACCCAATATGGCAGGAAAATCCACCTATATGCGTCAAGTAGCCCTCATCGTCTTAATGGCCCAAATCGGTAGCTTTGTTCCAGCACAGGAGGCGCAAATAGGAGTAGTAGACCGTATCTTTACTAGGGTAGGTGCCTCAGATGATTTAGCTTCTGGACAAAGTACCTTTATGGTAGAAATGATGGAGGTTGCCAATATCCTTAATCACGCCACACCTAAAAGCCTCTTAATTTTAGATGAGATTGGACGTGGGACAAGTACCTTAGATGGTTTAAGTATTGCATGGTCTATTGTAGAACATATTACAAGTAAACTAAGGGCAAAAACCTTATTTGCAACCCATTATCATGAGCTTACGGTTTTAGAGGAGTCTATCAGTAGTTTGAAAAATCGATGTGTAGCCGTTAAAGAAATCGGAGAAGATATTATTTTCCTTCACCAAATCGTGGAGGGAAGTGTGGATCATAGCTATGGTATACAAGTAGCTAAGCTTGCAGGTGTTCCCACTCCTGTTTTAGAACGTGCAAAAGCTTTATTAAAAGAGCTAGATGCTAAGGTGCCTAGCCTAAATGTAAGGGAAACAAAACCTTCTTTAAAAGAAAAGGAGGATTTTGGACAACTTAATTTATTCAATAACGAACATAATGAGGTCCTATCGCTTTTAAAGGAAGTAGATTTAATCAATACCACACCCTTTAAGGCACTAGAGCTTTTATATGACTTACAAAAGAAACTTAGATAGCTCTGTGATAGAAAGGAGGCTTATATGGCAAGCATTCAAATTCTTGATACCCACACGATTAATAAAATCGCTGCAGGAGAGGTTGTAGAGAGACCTTCTTCTGTTGTGAAGGAATTAGTGGAAAATAGTATTGATGCCAAGGCAAGCTCCATTACTGTTGAAATAAAAAATGGGGGAGTTGACTTGATTCGGGTAACAGATAATGGCGTGGGTATTCCTAAGGATCAGGTTGAAATTGCTTTTTTGCGCCATGCAACCAGTAAAATTACTTCTGCAGAAGATTTGTATGAAGTGACTAGCTTGGGTTTTCGTGGTGAAGCCCTAGCCAGTATTGCAGCCGTTTCCCATGTAGAGCTCCTAACAAAAGAAGTAAATGACCTTACAGGGAAAAGAATCGAAGTAAGTGGCGGCAAAATAACTAGCTCTGCGGAGGTGGCTTGCCCAAATGGAACCACCTTTATGATGAGACACCTTTTCTTTAACGTACCTGCAAGAAAAGCTTTTTTAAATAGTAGCACAAGTGAAGCTGGCAGGGTTTCAGACTATATGTATAAGCTATCCCTTGCTCATCCTGAAATCAGCTTTAAATATATTCAAAATGGAAAAACAGTCTTTACGACCTCAGGAGATCATGAACTTACACACTGTGTTTTAAATATTTATGGCAGGGAATATGCAAAAAATACGGTGCCCTGTTATTATCAAGCTGAAGGTGTGGTCTGTGCAGGTTTAGTGGGCAAACCCGTACTCAATAGAGGAAATCGAAATTACGAACACTTCTTTGTGAACGGACGCTATATTAAGAGCCAACTACTTCAAGGGGCAGTTGAAGATGCCTATAAAACCTTAGTCATGGTAGGTAAGTTTCCCTTTGTAGTGCTCCATCTGACCATTGCCCCAGCTCAAGTGGATGTGAATGTTCATCCCAATAAGCTTCAAGTACGTTTTAAAAATGTAGATGGGATTTATAAGGCTGTTTTTGAGGCGGTATCTCATGCACTCAAGGAGGCTTATCTGGTGCCGCAAATTGAACCAGATAAACCAAAGACAGAAATAAAGCCTTCACCAGCTACCACCCAGATGGAAGTGGATACTTTTTTTGCTCCAAGGAAGGAAAACAATACACCTACTCCCGAAACTATGATTAAGCATTCCTTTTCTTCTATTCCACAAAAGCCAAATCATCAAAGTACCTCCATAGGCAATGTGGTAGAACGCTTATTTGGAGAGGGGATAGAGCCCAGAGGTGATAGCACTTACCAAATCAAAGAGGCAGATGCCCCATTGCAAAAGCCTGTTGAAATAGTAGACATAGCAGCTGACGAAAAGGATGATATTTCCCAGAAGGTATGTGAAAAGCCAGAATCCTTTGAAAGCAAGGCAGATGAAACACCTTCGCAGGAAGAGATGATCCTGCCAACTCCAATAACGGATACCCCCATTCAAAACACGCCAACTATCTCGCCAAGTGATTATCGTATTGTAGGTGAGCTATTTAAGACCTTTTGGATTATTCAATATCATGAAAAGGTATTTATTATTGACCAGCATGCTGCCCATGAAAGAGTGTTATATGAACAGTTTATGAAGTGCTTTAGGGCAAATGAAGTAGCCACACAGCTTCTCCTTTTGCCAGAAACCTTTCATATTACACCAATGGAAAAGGCCTTGTTAGAGG
>JAEXBC010000222.1 GCA_023457875.1 Bacillota bacterium
TGTTTGTTATGTTCAAAATATGCACTTAGTTAAGCCTAAGATATAGAAAAAAAGGCATCTACGAATATTTAACTATTCATAGACGCCTTTTTAGAAATAATATCACTTAACTAAATGACATTGCCTCAACAGGAGGTCTTTTTTCGCCTTCATTATGCAATTGCATTAACCAAACGAGTTAAAGAAGATTTTTTACGTGCAGCGGCATTTTTGTGGAAAACACCCTTTGCTGCAGCTTTGTCGATAGCCTTAACAGCTACTACTAATGCTGCATTTGCTGCTGCCTTGTCATTAGCTTCTACTGCAAATCTAACTTTTTTGATTTGAGTTTTAACTGCTGATTTTACCGCACGATTACGTGCAGTTTTAGTTGCGATAACTAAGATACGTTTTTTTGCTGATTTAATATTTGCCATTTGATGGCACCTCCATTCATATTCTTGGACACGGTTTGGGGAATTATGAACGGTTTCAACAACCACATTATAGTATAGATACATAACAAAGTCAATGTATACCCATATAAATAATGGTCAAACTACTTAATGTATTTAAATTCCTCATTTGAGACAATGTTTAAAGATGTGAGCATGAAGTAAAACCTTGAAAACGAAAAGGAAGTGAATAAATGGAAATGCCAAAGCAAAAAAACAGATTAGCCTTTATTTCTGAGCGCACTGATTTAGCTATAGAAATAAGTGATGCCTTGAGATTAGACAAAGATGAAGCCTACGAGATTCCAGGCGTGGAGGTAAAACAAAAATCTTTTGAGGACAGTAGATTATCCATCACAAGAGTGCGCATCTTAAATGAAGAAGGTGAAAGAAGCATGGGAAAACCAAAAGGTGACTATATTACAATAGAATCACCTAGTTTAAAAGAAAATAATCCCAAACTTCATGAAGAGGTTATCTATATGCTAAAAGAAGCCATTGGCTCATTACTTCCTAAAAAAAATACGGGCTCATTAAGCGTGCTGGTTATTGGTTTAGGGAACCGATTTGCTACACCTGATACTTTAGGTCCCAAGGTAGCCAATCAGGTGTTTGTGACAAGGCATATTGCCCTTAAGGCACCTGAATTACTTGATGAAGGCATCTGTCATCTGAGTAGTTTTGCGCCTAGTGTGATGGGGCTCACAGGTATTGAAACAGCTGAGATCATAGGTGGCGTAGTGGAAAATGTAAAGCCCGATTGTGTGATTGCAATAGACGCCTTGGCAGCAAGAAGTGCCTCACGCATTAATTCTACGATTCAAATTACCAATACAGGCATTTCTCCAGGTGCTGGGGTTGGTAATCAAAGAAAAGTTTTAGATGAGAAAACAATAGGATGTAAGGTGATTGCAGTAGGTGTACCAACGGTTGTGGATACTGCTACCCTGGTGGCAGACGCATTTGGTGAACTCGTTAGACACATACAGGCACAAGATGAGCATTCTCCTCTTTTTGATTCATTGAATGAATTAAGTGAAGAAGAACATTATCGGTTAGTAAAAGAAATTCTTTATCCAGAAATAAGTGACTTATTTGTTACCCCAAAAGAAATTGATGAAATTATGGAATATTTAGCAAGCATTATTGCAAATGGGATTAATCTAGCGGTGCATCCAGGAATGACCCTAAAAGACATTAATAAATACACGTATTAAGCATAAAATAGTATACAAGCTTATACAATAATAAAGAGTGCTTTAGGGGGGATAAGGGTGGAAAGATTAGGAATAATGATTCAACATATACAATCACTTTTTCATATTGAACCATTCAAAAGGGTCATACTATATTGTTTTTTTATTAGTTCACTTTTTGGTACTTTTTATATGCTTCAGATAAATGGTTATCCAATGGGTGAACTTTTTTATGAGCAGGTATTACCTTCTCAAATGACCGGACAAAAAAAACATACCTTTACAAAACAATATATTTATATGCTATCTCATATTAAGATAGGTGAGCCCCTTAGTTTATATTTAGGGGCTATCCCCTATATGAAAGATGACCCGGCTTTTAGAAGCTCCTACGAGGAAATAGCAGGTTACTTTGAACAAGAAGAAGATACCAAAATAACACGAGAAGAAATCAAAAAGCAACAAGAGGAGGCTGTAAAAGAGGAAAAAGTTACAAGGGTAGTGGATTTAAAAGACCCAAAGGAAATATTTAATAACTATATGTTTGCTTCAGCACAGATGGAATTTGCCCCAGATATGATTGAAGAGTGGAACTTTGAACAATTACTTAATCAGCCTATCCGTTTAGATGAGACAAAGGAGGGACCGCAAATTCTTATTTTTCATACCCACTCCAGGGAAGAATATAAGGGAGGATTGACTGTCGTAGATGTTGCTGACGCACTGAAACAGGAGTTGGAGACAAATTATGGGATTCCCGTTTTACATATCAAAGATGAGTTTTATGAAGAAAGTAATAAAGGAAATCGTCCTACGGGAGGGGAATATGAACGCATGGAACCAGTTATTCGAGAGGTCTTAAAGAAATATCCCTCTATATCAGTGGTGATAGATATGCACCGAGACGGAGTTGATGAAAAGGCTCACTTGGTAACTCAGATTGATGGAAAAGAGACAGCTAGAATTATGTTTGTTAATGGTCTTTGTAGAAATAGAAATGTAAAGGGAGAGGTAGTTCCCAAAATTGATCTTCCCAATCCTTACATAGGTGATAACTTAGCTTTTTCACTTCAAATGCTGCTTGCTGCAAATGAAATGTATCCTGGTTTTGCGAGAAAAATATATTGTACAGAATGGCGTTTTAGCACACATATGGTGCCTCAATCCTTACTCATGGAATGGGGGGCACAGACCAATAC
>JAEXBC010000223.1 GCA_023457875.1 Bacillota bacterium
ATACTATAATCCTTTTCATACGCATGCTTTTAAAAGATAGACTACTCTTTATTTGATAGAAATGCTATTATGTAATATATAAAGGCGTAATATACGAAGAAAAAATAATTTAAAGAAAATTTCTTTAAATTATTTTTTCTTGAAAGGAATTTGAAGATCATGATTTAGAAAACTCCGGGCATTTTCCAGAAGCATACATATAGCGCATCAGTCAGAATTCCTAAATCACAATTATTTTACTCCCTTATGGGTTTTTGCTCGGACATTTTTCTCTGATTATTTCGAAGCTACTTTTTAAAGCGTTAAAACTGTAAACTTTATCAGGATCATATGTCTCGTTTTTATATGGACTATAGGCTTTAAATAGATCAAAAGTCCATTGTAGATCTTCCTCTGAGATAGAAATAGGTGCTACCCCTTCTTGCGTGATTTGACTTAGCCAAGCGCGATACTTTCTGTCGTGTTCAGTTGTTGCTTGGTTAGTTAAAAAAGTGTATCCAGTGTCTCCTTCTTTTTTAGGATCTAAAACGCCTCTAACAGCGTGTTGAATAAAAAACATAATATCCATAAAAAGTGTTCGTTCAAACTCATACGGTAGTCTATTTTTTGAATCATATGATCCTTGATTATTCTGGAACAGATGAAATACTTCGTGAGAAAGGCTTTGGCTGGTAATGGAATCTGAATCTCTGAAGGCTAAACGGGGATTTACTCCAGGAGTGGTATATGCTGGATACATGGAGTCTTTATCTATTTCTACTGAATGAAATATATATTTTGCATTGATAAGAGATTCTTGTATTTTCCTATAGTGGCACTCTACCAGCATCTTCTCTAATTCCCGTAAAAGTTTATCTATTTGATCTTGATTAAGATTTTTATTTTCCTTTATAAGAGATTTTAGTTTGCTTGGCATGTTATTTTCATTACTATTATCGCCTCCTCCACCCGAGGTGGAATTGCTACTCCCATACCAAGAAGAACTCCCATCCCAAGAAGAACTTCCATCCCAAGAGCTTCCTTGTATGTGTCCCGACCCTAAACTTCCATCTTCTGTCCAAGAACAACTACTGCCAGAGCTACCATATATAGGAACTTCTGCTATGACCCATCCCAAGTTGCAAACATAAACATTTGATACTGTGACTCCTTGGTCAAGCAAATCGTAATAGACTTCTTGGGACATGCAGCTTTCTGGTGTAAAGCCATACCCGTTTGAGCCAGAACTGCTATCTGAGTAACCAGAACTGCTATCTGAATAACCAGAACTTTCACTAGAATTCCAGTAACTGGAACTTGATCGCGAGTTGCTTAAGATTTCAATGTCTCTTAATTTTGTTTTCTCAATTTTACTCATAAATTCAATTCGTTTTTTAATTAGACGCTGTAGTATGTTTTGCACATATTGTTTGCTTTTGCACTACAGCTTAACAAAAGCATTTTTTTATTTTAAACATTCAAGCCTACAAAATAAATAATATCCTCTATTTGATATTGAGGAGGGAGGCGATAACCGTTAATAAAAACGGCTGGTGTTCCTTGAACACTTTTTAATCCTTCCCAATGTTTATGATTGCTAATTTCTGATAGCACTTCCTCGCGATCAATGTTTAAACCATATCTTTTGAAAAAGTCATTATTGTTTTTTCTACCTACTTCAAACCATTGATTGTATATCTCCATCTTTTCAATTTTGCTGATTTTGCTGGAGAAGTAAGTGGCGATAAGAGAAAGACTACTGGATTCATACTCTGTATTAAATGAGTGAAATACATACTGGATACAAATTGAATCATTTGCTCTAGCTAATAACTGTTCTATCCGCTTATGCATGATTGCGCACGGAGTACAATGTGGATTCGTCACGATGGTCACAATAAGGTTTGCCTCTTTATGACCCCATAAAATTCTTGATGTAGAATGGTCGACCCTGTAATGAGGCTGCTGGTGTAGTAATGCTTTGAAAACTTCAGGGTTTGGTCTGAGGCGATGTATCTCTTTCCTTAGATGTTTAAGTTCCTTTTGGGCCTTTACAGCTGGTAGTAAACTTTTGATTATAAAAATAGGGGCTATATAGATACCTCCTATTGATGCAATATCTAATAGAGAAAATTTGGGGATGCTAATGTAGGCGAAAACGGTATTTGAAATACATATGAGCCACATCACAAACTGTACAATTAAACAAAGAGGACACCATTGTTTAACTCTGTATTTTTGATACCATATGCTCCAGATGCCATAAAAGAGGCCTGCAATATTAATTAAGGCTAGATATGGTATGAATTGTGGAAAAAAAACAGTGAGAAGTAAATTTGACGTGAAGTAGCTTAATCCGATCTCACTCCATCCAATGACTCCCATAGGTTTTGCCGCGGGAGAGGTAAGAACACTATTACAATCACTGTTTTTAAACTTAGAGCATATGCTGTCAGTAAGATCATTTTGAATGTGTAGTTGTTTCTGTAACAGTAGCCAACTAATATATATCCCTACGGTATTTATTATTAATAAAGAAAGTATTCCTCTATGATTGTAGCTGTGATTGATGTATATACTAATAAGAAGAAGTAGTATTATACTTGAGACTCCAAACCATGTCTTGCGGTATAGTTTCTTTCTGAATTTTTTATATAAGAGAGTTTGGGTGAACTTTACTTTTAATAGTTTGGAAAGACTACCTATAATATTGCTATGTTTAATATGCATGTTCTTTTATTGTGTATATTCGATTTATGAATCTAAAAGATATATTATCTCCAATCTCCAAAAAAGTAGTGAACTGCATAGGCTTGTCTGAGCCTGAGGCGGGACTCTTCTTCGCTCATTTCTCCTTTAATGTATCGTTGAGATTGTCGGCAGTCAAAGGGACTTACGTATTTGTCTGATAGCAGGCATATTTTATTTCTTTCCATTGTATTTAATCTGTAATACAAATCAATTAACATCCATGGGCCGGCAGACGTGAATATTTGTATGCTTTTAGGACGTTTATCG
>JAEXBC010000224.1 GCA_023457875.1 Bacillota bacterium
CTGCAAGACCTTCCTGGGATTAACATCTGCAAAAGTTCAGTTAATATGGCATAAATCTCTACTATGACTATAGGCATAAACAAAATGCCTTTTTTTTGTTTCTTATAACCTTCCATATGAAAACAAAGGGTTAAGCACCCAAACATTCCTAAGTGTACTACCTTGTCAAGATTAGGAATTCCAACTGAAGGAATATCTTCTCCTGGTGTAAGTATTGCAAGTAAAATAAGTAGTGCACAAGCTATTGTATATTTATATGCTTTGACGTTCTCCATATTTTTCTTCCTTATCTTAATTTAATAATGGTTTTGCAAAAATCATACGACCAGCTGAGGTTTGTAGTACAGTGCTCACAATGATTTTAATTGTACTGCCTACGTGTTTTTTGCCACCTTCAATAACAATCATAGTGCCATCACTTAAATATGCCAAACCTTGATCCGATTCCTTTCCCTCTTTCACTACAAAAACTGTCATTTCTTCATTGGGTAATACAACCTGTTTGATCGCGTTAGCTAAATCATTGACATTTAGTACTTGCACCTTCTGCAGTTTAGCTACCTTATTAAGGTTAAAATCATTCGTAACAATCTTTCCTTGAATCTGTGAGGCTAATTTAAGTAACTTACTATCCACCTCATGCAGGTCTTGATAATCAACCTGCATGATATCCACAGTAGCAATTCGTGCATTTTTTAGCTCATTTAATATATCAAGGCCTCTCCTTCCCCTATTACGCTTTAGAGAATCAGAGGAATCTGCAATATGTCTTAGCTCATCTAAAACAAAGGAGGGAATAATCACTTTTCCTTCTATAAAGCCTGTGCTCATAATGTCTAGAATACGTCCGTCAATGATGACACTTGTATCCAGTATTTTGGGTTGTGAATGGGTTAAAATATCTCCTGTCTTACTAAGCCAGCCTTTTATCTCTCCTTTTTTCATATGCACCAAATATAGTCCAAAATACCCTAGACCCAAATAAATTAATAATGTAATAATATTACCGATGGTCTTATTCATCTCAAAGGCATTACCTACCAAATTTGCCACATATAATCCAATCCCTAATCCGATGATATACATCAATATTTCTTGCATAGGATATTGGTTTAAGGTTTGCTCTAACTTACTAGATAAAAACCTTGAACAAGGAATGGCGACTGTAAAATAAACAAGAGCAAACACTAAAACAAAGGTAATCACACCTTTGTTTTGAAGAATAAAATTCAAGTTTCCCCTCATTGCTTCGGGGACAATGCCAAGGATTTCAAGTTCACCTACGCCTATACTCCCAAGGCTCGCTATCAATCCAGATAATAAAATTCTCAAAATATATTTCATCACATTTCCCCTTCTTTAAAATCATTTGCTTCCAAGAGGCAAGTTGGGTATAGCATTTAAATTCATCCCAGCTGTTTTCCCATCTAAATATTCATAATAAGCCGCACATCCGATCATAGCTGCATTATCAGTGCAAAGAATAAAATCTGGGTAATATAAGGTCTTTCCTTTATCTTTGCACAAAGCCTCCATAGCTTCTCGAAGTCCTTGGTTTGCAGCTACGCCGCCTGCAAGCGCAATATGCTCGATACCCATTTCTTCTGCTAAATGCACGGTCTTACCTACTAGTACATCTGTTACACTTGATTGAAAAGCTGCAGCAATATCTGCCGCACAAATAGTTTCGCCTTTCATTTTACAACCATTAATATAATTAAGTACAGCTGATTTTAGCCCGCTAAAACTAAAGTCGTTACTTCCGTCTTGCATCGCCCTTGGAAAGCGAATGGCATCTTTATTGCCTTCTTTAGCAAGCTTATCAATTTTAGGTCCACCTGGATAGCTTAGACCAATAGCTCTTGCCACTTTATCATAGGCTTCTCCTGCAGCGTCATCTCGCGTGCGCCCTAAAATTTCATAGTTGGTATAATCCTTTACATGAACAAGGTGTGTATGTCCACCCGATACCACTAAGCAAAGAAATGGTGGTTTCAGCTCAGGATGACTAATATAATTAGCAGCAATATGCCCTTCTATATGGTGAACGCCAACTAAAGGCTTGTTCTTTGCAAAGGCAATTGCTTTAGCCGCCATAACCCCTACTAATAGGGCACCTACTAGCCCCGGCCCATAGGTTACACCCACAACATCAATATCATCTAGTTCTAAGTTTGCTTTTTTTAATGCCTCCATAATCACTAAATTAATCTTTTCCACATGCATCCTCGAAGCAATCTCTGGTACAACACCTCCGTACTGCTCGTGTAAAGGAATTTGTGTAGAGATAATATTAGCTAGCACCTGCCTACCATTTTTCACTACTGCAACCGAGGTTTCATCACAAGATGTTTCGATAGCTAGTATGGTTATGTCTTTCATGTTTACTCCTCCACGTCAACTTCTTCACTTTGATTGTCTGTTTGATTCTCCCAAGTACTAATCTTCCATTTTCCGTTTTCTTGGACTAAATAGTATTTTCTAGTAACTGGGGCTTGATTGGTTTTATGCACCACATCTACTTGCGCACTGTCAGAATCAGCTTCTTTTTCTTTAACAATCGTGACATCTAAAACTTCACTTTTTATTACAATAAACGGTTTTTCTTGATTTTCCTCTCTTTCAGACAAAATCCTTGCCACTTGGGCTTCTACTGGATTTAACTGATTGAGCTTATCCGCATAAAGCATTCTTATGGTCTCGGCATAGCTAGTGGCTGCTTCATCTGTCATTTTACTACTATAGGCTAATGCCATCAGTTCACTATGCTTTTCAACTACTTCTCTAGCGCTACTTGGATAATTTTCCTCAAGCCCTGTCTTTATGTCTTCTATTTCAGTAAGGATATCCGCTTTCTGTACTTCAGTCGTTTGGGACTTACCTGCATTTCTGACGCTAAGGGAATAAACTAATATAATCACACCCATAACAAGTATTACTAATATCTTTTTCATAGAACCCCCTCCTTATCAATTAACCTCTGAAAAGTCAATGGTTGTAGTCATTCGATCGTAGCCTGCTACTGTGTTTTGAAAGATTTCTTTAGTTCTTTCTATGTTAATGTATGAACTAGGTAGTGCAGGGCTAAAATGTGTGAGCCATAGCTCTTTAACTCCAGCATTTTTTGCCAGTGTTGCAGCTTCTGAGGCTAACATATGCTTGTGCTTTTTCACCTGAACCAAATAACTATCATCCGTATACATACCTTCACAGATGAATAAATCTGACTCTCTTATCAACTCTTCTAATTCTTGTATCGGCCTACAATCTGTACTATATGATACCTTTATTCCTTTTCTATTTTGTCCTAAAACCATATCAGGGGTATAGACTGTTTTTCCCTCTACTACCACTTGTCCTTGCTGCAATTTTTTCCAATACTTTTGAGGCACATTATTTGCTTTGGCTTTATCAACCATAAACTTAGGAAGTCGGTGATTCTCTATACAATAAGCAAAGCACCTTACATTATGTGGTACTGGTAATACCGTTATACAAAATTCTCCAAGTGTAAGGGTTTGTTTTTCATAGGGAAGTTCTATTAAATTCAAATCAAAGCTAATATCTTTCGATACCACAGTAAGACCTTCAACAACTTTTTTTAAACCCGGCGGGCCAACTATTGTAAGAGGCTGCGTTCTTCCTGCATTATTGATAGTTAATAATAGCCCAGGTAATCCTGTTACATGATCTCCATGATAATGAGTAAAACAAAGTATATCTAAAGTTTTGTATCCCCACCCTAGCGTGCGCATGGTAACTTGTGTGCCTTCCCCACAATCTATCAATAACTTCCTACCATTGAATCTAGCAAGCATTGCTGTTAAATAGCGGTCTGGAAGTGGCAACATGCCCCCTGTTCCAAGTAAACAAATATCTAACATAATCTTTCTTCCTTTCATGTAATACTATTATTATATCCTTTTAATGGTGTTGTTACAATGAAAACCCTTCATTTCTCGGATTTCTCCGATTTAGAGATTAATTCTCATTTTTTATTGACGTATATTTTCATTCATTCTATAATAAAAAAGGCATAAATTCTGAGAATATGGAGGGGATAAAATGAGTAAAACATTATGCGACTTACCTTTGGGCGAAGAAGCTACCATAGTTGCCATCATTGCCCCACCTTCGATTAAACAACGCTTTATGGATATGGGACTTATCAAGGGCAGTAAAATTGTTGTAGAAAAATTAGCGCCTTTAGGTAGCCCCATGCAAGTTTCAATAAAAGGTTTTAGCTTATGTATTCGTAAAGAGGATGCATCTAATATTTTAATCAATTAGACAAAGTGCTACTAACATTAGTAGTACTTTATATTTTGTGGGTACTTAATTTTCTAAGTACTCATCTTTTTCTAGTACTTAATTTTCAAGGAGGAGACCATGACGAATACGCTTACCGTGGCACTTGCGGGTAATCCTAATATTGGGAAAACCACTTTGTTTAATGCCTTAACTGGCTCTCATTATACAGTTGGCAACTGGGCTGGCGTAACTGTAGAAAAAAAGGAAGGTATCTTTACCTATGCTGATGCGCATACAGGTGAAATCTCTATTAACTTAGTTGATTTACCTGGGACCTATAGCCTTTCTGCACTTTCTTTAGATGAAAGTATTGCAAGAAACTATATTATAAACGAAAACCCTGATGTGATCTTAAATCTAGTTGATGCTTCAACGCTAGAACGTAATTTATACTTAACCTTGCAGCTACTAGAACTTGGGAGACCTGTAGTGATGGCACTTAACATGATGGACGTTGCAAAAGCGAAGGGGATTCAAATAGATATTAAACAATTATCGAGACAACTAGGTATTCCCATTGTTCCTATCATTGCTGCTAAAAAAACTGGATGTAAGGAACTTCTTCAAACCCTAGTGAACATCAAGTCTACACCCTTTTCTTACTATAGTGTACCTTATGAACCTACTATTGAAGAACTTCTCTCTCGCACTGTTTCTCTCATTGACCATCATCAACTTAAAGCGCCCTATCGTTGGATTGCACTTAAATTATTAGAGGGCGACGAAAGCGTTCTAGATTTAGTACCTCTTGAACATCAAGAAGAAGTAAGTGCGCTAATCAATACAGATAATATGGAGGAAATCAAAGAATCTGTTACAGATAGCAAGTACGAACATCTCTCACAGATTGTCTCTTCAGTTGTACATACAAGCGCCACAGATAAAAACTCCCTTACTAGCAAAATTGATTACTTTGTCACTCATCGGTTTTTAGGAATCCCTATATTTGCGCTGGTGATGTTTGCCGTATTTTATTTCACCTTCAGTTTAGTAGGTAATCCACTAACTGAGCTATTTGACTATTTCTTTGGACGGATTCTAGATGCTTGTAATAGTGGATTAGTACTTCTAAAGGTGTCCAATTGGCTACGGGCACTTATTGTAGACGGTGCTTTAAACGGTGTATTTGGTGTACTTACATTCTTACCAAATATTGCTTGTTTATTCATTGCACTGACTATTTTAGAGGATACAGGATATATGGCACGGGTTGCCTTTATTATGGACGAATTAATGAGACGCATAGGACTAAACGGAAAATCAATCATCCCTATGCTTTTAGGTTTTGGCTGCAATGTCCCTGCCATTATGGGAACCCGTACTATTGAGGATGAAAAGGATCGTATGACTTCTATTCTCATTAATCCTTTCTTTTCCTGTAGTGCAAGGCTTCCTATTTTCACCTTATTTGCCTCTAGTTTTTTCCCTAGAAAAGAAGCAATCATTGTCTTTTCACTTTATTTCATTGGTATTTTCATCGGGCTAAGTGCTGCTTTTATCTTTAAAAAGACACGCTTTAAATCTGATAGTATGCCCTTTATTATGGAACTACCGCCTTACCACTTGCCTTCTATCACACATATTAGCACACAAGTAGGCGAGAAGATAAAAGGCTTTCTAATCAAAGCGGGGACAACTATCTTTCTGGCTTCTGTAATCCTATGGTTTGTCTTAAATTTTAATCTAAGTGGACCAAGTGAAATGGCTAATAGCCTTGGTGCTTATATTGGCAAAGCTATTGCTCCTATTTTTACCCCTCTCGGCTTTGGAAACTGGCAGGCTGCTTTATCACTTATTGGCGGTGTAGTAGGTAAAGAAATTGTGGTATCTAATATGTCTATCATTTATGGCATTGAAACAAGCGCGACTGCTTTTCATGATGCTTTAGCAAGTTCCTTTTCTCCATTAGGTGCCTATTGTTTCTTAGTATTTACTTTACTTTATGTGCCTTGTGTTGGTACCCTGGGCGCCATAAAAAGGGAAACAAATAGTTTGAAGTGGATGAGTTTTGCTATTATTTACCAATTAATCATCGCTTGGTGTGTATCCTTTATCATCTTTAGTGTAGGACAATTCTTTTTATAAAAAATGATTATAGACATAAAAGCAGCCTTATAAAGATGAGATGTCATCTTTATAAGGCTGCTTTGTTATTTATTACCTTTACTAAATTCAGCTTCATAAGCCGCATTTAATAAATTAATTTGCTCTTCAGTATACATTGGAATATCATCTACAGGCAGTTCCTCTACCGGAATGCAAAAGCTTGCTATCCATTTATCATAACATGCTTCACATATATTGAAGCTGTGTTTTGTTAAGTCCTTGGACGAAAAATAATCCCATATTTTTTCAATATGCAAATAGTCTCTATGTTGACTATCGGACCCATCTTTTTTAATAAGTTGGTTGCAGCAATTGCAATAAATATCTCCATTAGAAATTTTTTGTGTGTTAGTGTTTTGTTTCAACGCTCTAGCCCCCTCTGTAGATCTGTCATTTTTCTTTTTCGCTAATATCCCTACTTGTTATTCACAATCGATAACGCTTAAATAAATTATATACTGTAACTTATTGTAAGTACACAGGTAATTTTTATACCATTTTACTATTTTTAATATAGCTACAGTAGTATAATGTGGCGCAACTTCAAGGTTTTGTTTTAAAAAAATATCAGATTTTAACAACTTCTTGATCTGACAAGTATTCATGTAAATCTTGCCAATCATCTTGCTTAAACCTTCTAATAATTAATCTATCTGTAACTATGTTCTCCATTTTTATCCTCCCTAATTATTTGGACCGCTTTACAAATTTTCTTTTAGTACGACGGCCCCTGGTTATCAGTCTTCGTTTTTTTCAGTGTAGTTCTAAATAAGTTCTGCTTTCTTCAATAGCTTTATGATGACAGGAAACTAAGGCGTGCCAAAGCCATGCCAGTTACCTTAAAATCATAATTTTCTACACAATATTGTAGCAAACATTCGTCGAGAATGATATATCTTGCCTGAATATTTTTCCTTTGGGCACATTTTATTTACATTTTCCTATAACTTGATTTTTAGCATGAGATTCATTTAACGTTCATATATTACTATATACTGTTTTATAGGAGGTCCAAATGGAAAAAGACTCTTGCCAAGGGGTAAAAAACTTTGCCTGCTTTGGCATATTATTTACTTTTATATTAGGCTGTTTGCTTCATTTTACGTATAAGCTATCTGGTAATCATCTGCTTATAGGATTATTCACCCCAGTTAATGAAAGTGTTTGGGAGCACTTAAAGCTTTTATTTTATGCATGGTTATTTTATGGATTAATCTGTTATCAGCTCTTGAAGCCACATATCCATAACTATTGGTACGGGCTTAGCCTAGCTATTCTATGTGGCAATCTTTTTATACTTATCTTATTTTATACTTATTCAGGTATTATGGGACGTCCCATTTTATTTATAGATATTCTTACTTACTTGGCATCTTGCCTTATAGCAGCTTATGTGTTCTATAAACAATTATGCATCCCTAAAGCCTCTAAGTGTTATAACATATTAGGTATGATCTTCTTAATAGGTATGATTTTACTCTTTGCTTATTTTACATATTCACCCTTAAGCATTCCTTTATTTGTAGACTTTGGTGCAAAATCATAAAAATAAGGTTATAAGATGCAGCTTGACTCCCCTTCATCTTATAACCTTATTTTTTGTCGTCATAAATGACTACTCGCCTTCTGTAATAGATGGTAGATTACTTAAATTATTAGATTCATCGCCATCTGCAAGTGAACGAATATATTCACTACCATCCTTTGATGTAGATACGCCTACATGATTTAAGAGATTGCCTTTTGCCATCTTTATCGCCTCACTCACAGTAACCTTTTCTCCAGAGGAGAGCTCATAGCCCACAACCTTTCCTCCAGACTTCACTAATTTGGTAATAGACTGTGCATCTTCTCCTCCCTCTGAGACGACTTTATTAGCCATATTGGCTAATGTACTACCTTCTTCAAATTCCTTTATCATATTATAATCTTCCTTTCAAAAATAACTATTTCATGATTTTATTTAACACAAACCATTCATCTTACTTCCATTATAAATATAGTATCTTGCAAAGAAAGCAGAAATATACTTCTAAATACAATTTATACAGCTTGTATCGCTTGTATATTTACCATTTATTTATTGAGTGTGCTTTAATAATCACTAGTGTTTTCAAAAAACATAAGTAAAAATGAATATATTTTGTTTTTTTCACCTATTAGACACACAAGTCGTATAAAATAAGGTATAATTTATCTATATGTCTATTTTTAAGGAGGATGAAAATTTTGATTGAAGTGACTAATTTAATCAAAAAATATGGCAAGCATATTGCCGTCAATGATATTAGTTTCACTGTTAATAAAGGTGAGATCTTAGGCTTTCTTGGTCCCAATGGTGCTGGTAAATCAACTACCATGAATATGCTTACAGGCTATCTTTCTTCAACAAGTGGATCCATTAAGATAAGTGGGGTTGATATTTTAGAAAATCCAATAGAGGCAAAGAAGCATATCGGTTACCTACCTGAAATTCCACCTCTGTATTTGGATATGACAGTTGTTGACTATCTTATTTTTGTTGCCAAACTCAAAAAGGTATCAAAAAGTGAGTTGAAAGCTCATATAGCAGAAATTTTAGAGCGCACCGAGCTTACTCATGTTCAAAAACGCCTTATCAAAAATCTATCAAAAGGCTATAAGCAGCGTGTAGGATTAGCAAGTGCTCTAATGGGTTCACCTGATGTACTGATTTTAGATGAACCTACAGTTGGTCTTGATCCTAAGCAAATTATTGAAATGAGAAATCTCATTAAGGATTTAAGCCAAAAGCATACCATCATTTTAAGCTCACATATTCTACCTGAAATAAGTGCAATTTGTGATTCTATTATGATTATTAATAAGGGAAATATGGTAGCTTTAGATACTCCTGAAAACCTAAAGCATCTATTTAGCAATAATCTTCTAACTACCATTCGTGTACAACAAGCAGATGATGCCTTTATTAATGCGCTAAAAGCCATTAAGGGCGTTCAGGAGGTTACTCTGGTAGATTCTGAAGAAGAAAACATGATTGACATTTCCATTTCTTCAGACAAGGCTTATGACATCAGAGAAGAACTATTTAGTGCCTGTGTCGCTCAAAATCACCCTCTATTCATGTTAAAATCCAGGGAGATTTCCTTAGAAGATATTTTCTTAAAGGTAACAGAACAGTTTGAAGATAAACCTGCCGAGTCATCAGAAGGTGATAGCGATTTGGCAAGTGTCAATACTACGAAGGAAGGTGTATTAGATGAAAACGATATTTAATAGGGAGTTTAAAGCCTATTTTACTTCGCCCATAGGTTATGTTTTTATGGCATTTTTCTTATTACTATTTGGTTTTTATTTTACGGGCTTAAATATTTTTAAGTCTAGTGGCGATTATAGTCTTGTGCTTAAAATACTATCAAATATGCTTCTTTTTGCGGTTCCTCTAGTAACGATGCGTCTTCTTTCAGAGGAAAAGAAAAACAAAACGGACCAACTCCTATTAACGGCTCCTATTGATGTGAAGAGCATTGTTATTGGAAAATACTTGGCTGCTGTCTCTTTATTTGCAATTACTTTACTCATTACAATGATTCAGCCCCTTATATTAATGACTTTAGGTGAAATTCCAGTTGCTAAAATTGTAACCTGTTATGTTGGTTTCTTTTTATTAGGTGCTACTCTTATTGCCATTAGCTTATTTGTATCAGCTCTTACAGAGAATCAAATTATTTCTGCTATTGGTTCTATTGGTCTTTTTCTATTGTTACTTCTAATAGATGGACTCATTTTATTCATTCCAGCACAACGCACTTCATCACTTATATTTATCTTGCTTGTGGTGATTCTTGTAACCCTATTTATCTATTTATCTATTAAAGATTTATATATCAGCGGGATTATTGGGTTATTAGGCGTTACAGCTACTGTCATCACCTTTAATTTAAAGGGTGAACTGTTTGATGGTTTATGCATTAAGGTACTTCAATGGTTTTCGCTATTCTCCCGTTTTAATAACTTTACATATGGGTTGCTGGACATAGGTGCTGTTGTCTATTACCTATCCTTTATTTTCGTTTTCTTATTCTTAACCAATCAGACTATAGAAAAACGTCGTTGGAACTAGGAGGGCTTTAAAAATGAAGAATGCTAATTCGAAAAATAATCATTTACGCTATGGCGGTTATGCTACCATACTTACCTTATTGGTAATTGCTATTACGCTTGTGGTAAATGTTATTGTGACAGATTTAAATATTAAAATAGATGCTACTGCTGAAAAGCTCTATTCTGTTTCAGATAACACACGCAAACTGGTTAAAAATATGGATGTCCCTGTCCATATTTATGTATTAGAAAAAACAAGCACGGTAGACCCAGGCCTCAAACAAATTCTTACCAACTACGCTGCGCTAAATGATAAGCTTTCAGTGATTTATAAGGATCCTATCTTATATCCTACCTTTGCTAATGCTTATCAGAAAAATAATAGTGCTACTATTACTCAAGGAACCATTATTGTAGAGAATGTCAATACAAAGAAATTTCGTGTCATTACACCTAATGACTATTATTCAACCAAATCAGATGCAGATACAACCGTTATAGAAAGCGTTAATATTGAAAATAAGGTGACCAATGCCATTGGCTATGTATGTTCAGACATCGACGCAACCGTATATTACACCATAGGTCATAATGAGGCAGAATTACCTCAGGTATTAAAGGATTGCTTTGGCAGGGCCAATTTGTCTCTTTCAGAAATCAATCTCTTAAATACCTCTTTAGATCAACCAAACGGTAGTATTTTGCTGGTTTATTCTCCTCATTCAGATTTTTCGGCTGAAGAAATAACGAAAATAACCAACTTTATGGATGCTGGCGGAAGAGCAATGATTTTTGTGGATGCGGATGCGCCTACATTACCTCACTTTAGTGAGCTACTCAATTATTATGGTATCTCACATATTCCTGGTCTAGTAGTAGAAACAGATCCATCTCGTACAGCTAGTTCTAATCCTACTATCTTCTTGCCAAGTCTAGTTAAGCATGATATTACTGCCTCATTAAACAAAAGTAAAAAGCCAGTTATTCTCGCATTTTCTTCTGGGCTAGAATATGAAAGCACACCACGAAATGGCGTTACCATTACACCTTTACTTTCTTCTTCTGAAAGCTCTTATTTGAAAAAAGACCTTAATGCCACTACTGTTGAAATGGAAGAGGGGGATACCCCAGGTCCTATTGCTCTAGCTTGCGCTGTTGAAGAAAATAACACCTTAGACGCTACTAACCCAATTAACACAAGACTTTTTGTAATGGCTGATACCTTCTTCTTAGATGAAAACATCCTTACTCAAAGTAGTCTTTCTTTAGCAGCTACTGGTAACGAGGAATTAATCACCAATGCTTGTGGTTGGTTATTCTCAACAGATGCTAGCTATGCAATTAGTAACAAAGAAATTGAAAATTTTGCCCTTCGCCCCGTGACAGGCTCTGAGCTTGTTATGATTGGTATTATTACAATGGCTGTCATTCCTTTACTGATTATTACCGCTGGGATTATTGTTTGGACAAAAAGGAGACATTTATAATGAAAAAAGCAAAATCACTCATCATTACTTTTGTGATATTACTCCTTCTCCTTATTGCTTTATATTGCATTAAAGCTAGGGAAAAGGATGTTACGCCGATTACTAATGAGCCTACTGCTTTAGCAGAGGCTGATACGGCTAATCAAGCTATTACCATTGTGGACTATACCACCTCTGATATTAAGGAGATTACTATTTCTAAAGGTAATGAAACTTTAACCTATGTGCCTACTGGTGAAGGGTGGTCTATCAAAGAATATGAGCAGGTGCCAGTTAGTAAAAATAGTCTGCAATATGTAGGTGAACAGCTTTTACACATCGAGGCTTCTCAATCAATTGATTCCACAAATCTTTCAGATTTTGGATTAGACAAGCCTATGCAAACTGTGGTTTACTCATTAAAAAATGGCACAACTGTAGAACTTTTGGTGGGTGCATCTACCTTAGATCATACTAATAGCTATGTGACCTTTAAGCAGGAAAATAGTCCAGTATATATCATTTCTTCTCTGACTAGTAATGCTTTTATAACAAATATCAATGATTTAAGAGATACAAAACTAGAAGAATATGAACCAGCCAATGTCACCGCTCTTTCTGCAAGCGGAAGGGAGATAACCAATATCAGCCTTACACCAAGTGAAGAGCAAAACTCTTTACTTACTAGCTTTGATTTGACAACACCAAGCATCAGTAAATTACCTGTGGACTACGATAGATTCCAAGCATTACTAGATGCACTGCCTACCTTTACGATAAAAGAATTTATTGCTGATAACGTAACTGACCTTAGTCAATACGGACTAGACAATCCTCAGCTTCACCTTTGCTTACAGGTAACTAGCCAAGAAACTGCCGAGGATGGTGAAGATAAGACAACCACTTCAAACCTAGATTATATATGGGGTGATGAAATCAGCGAGGGATTAGTTGCTTTCATGAAAACAGGGGATAAGAGCGTTTATGCTATGGATAGTAGTTTTCTTAAGCCTCTTATCGAAGCATTAGACCCCTTTACTCTATCCAGTAAGTATATTGGTTTGGTGAAGATTGATACCCTAAGTGGCGTAGATATTTTCACTGGAAAAGGTACTTATCACTTCTCTATAGATGAAGCAAATGAAACCTATGCTATTAACGACAAACCCATAGAAAAAGATTCTTTTAAAGCGATTTACACGGCCTTAGTCAATATTAAAGCAGATAAACTCATGGAAGAAGAAACGGTGCCAGCTAGCTCACCAGCTGCTATTCGTTTCACCTACACCTTCCTTGATGGCAAAACTACAAGCTATAACTTTTATAACGCTTCAAGTAACCAATTTTTGATCACTCGATTTAAGGATGCTATGACCGTTGGATGTAGCACAAAGCAATTTGAATACCTTGAGTCACTGATTGAAAAAGCCTTAGCTAACTAAATAGACTTATTTCATAGGAAAGGGCTATCCCACTAGGAAAATAGCATATAAGATTGTGCGATACGCATTTCATGTGTTTGACGTTCATAAGAGTAAATATAGGACAACACAAAAATAAGCCATACAACTGGCTCATCTGTATTGACACTTATTAACTTGATACTATGTGATTTATTTGGAAAGGACAGATAACATGAGATTCACTTACGCAACATATAACCAATATTGTAACAGCATTGATGTCACGACCTTTGATAATATGCTACTTAGAATTAACTGCAACAAAGCAGAAGATAGAATTGTTACAACCGGATGCTCCCAGTGTGCTTTAAATACATTAGCCATTGATGAACCATAGAATATGCCCGATTAGTATTGGATGGAGAAATGCAGACGTGGGTAGATGCAGAAGATTCTTTAGAACCATGGTAGTAATTGCAAAAAAGTGTTTCAGCTTCGCATAAATTTATTATCAGAGTATACTAGCACAGCGGTAGAATCTAAAAGGATTTCACCACTGTGTTAGTTTTTCTATATTCTCGCAAATAACCATTTCTGTCATTTCAAATGTTATTTTCAGTGGGAAATCATTACACAATTCGTTTTCCTACCACAACAAACCTGCCATCTTCCACCTGATAGGAACAGCATGACAGCGTGATAAATTCATCCCCATATTCTGCTGTTACACCAGTATCATAAAGAGACATAGCCTTGATATTCTCATACCAGTCATCAAATTCTTCCTGCGTATCTGCTTGAAAGAAATTATAATACTTAAATACTTTGTCCGTATTATTAAACACCTGTGAATAAAATACTGCTATAAGCTGATATTCTCGTTGTTCGTACAAGCTGTCAAAGCAGATTATAGAATGATTTTTCCCATAAGTCTCATCTGCATACTGTTTTAATCCACCAAACATCAGTCCCGACTTCATCGTATGTCCATGAATAATCAAATTTGTTGATGGTTTGCTCCCATTATAGTATTCATTATCTTTGGGATCTGTTCCCACTGTGGAGTCCGTATCCATAATCAGGCAACCATTGTTATTAGGTTCTCTGTTGAAATCATAATCCAGATAATAGTCTTCATCCTCCATTGTCTGCATCACTGGATAATCTATAACAGTATCTTCTATTTTAAGCCAGCCAATCATATCTGGATTCTGTTCATAGAGTGGCTGATATTCTGGGAGTATCTCTGCTGGTGCAGATAATTTTTCTGCATTCCTTAATATATCTCGAAAGACTCTCTCGATTCCTGCGACAGGTAATTCATAAAGTTTCTTTGTTTCATTTTCCCTTATTTCACTGATCTCTTTGCTCATCTCGTTCTGTGTCTGCAGGGTACGTTCGTTATCTTTGTGCCTGCACCACATAACAATTACAATTGCAATAACACTCATAGTAAAGATAACTGCTGCTATTCTTGTACAAAACATATATCTTCTTTCACTTCGTCTTTTATGACGAAGACAGGTGACTTTCGCCACCCGTCTATTCTGTAGGTTCTTTTCATTTTCCCTACACTTTGATTTATGATTGTCGGATTCAGTCTTCATATCATCCCTCATCTGTTATCTATGTGTTTTCTTCTTTCTTCCTAAACATAGAAGTGTACCACCACTAACCATTACAAGAACGAATAACCATACGATTGGTGAATGATCTCCAGTCTTAGGAACTTCATCCTTTTGAGTATCTGTTGTAGTAGTCGCTTCCTCTGTTACAGCATAGGTGCTTGGAGCTGGTGGTGTGTCATTCTCATAGGTTGCTGTCAGGGTTACTGCATTTGCTGGCATTGTAAATGTAGCTGTGGTACTTGTCTTGCTTCCACTTGTAAAGTTTAAGCTGTCTGCTCCTGTCCATTCCTTAAAATGCTGTCCACTTGGAGCTGCATCGGCTGTGATTGTGACTGTTGCATTTTCTTCATAATTTCCATCACCTGTACCATTATTGACTGTTACTGCATAGGTGCTTGGAGCTGCATTCACATTTATCGAAATCGCTGTTCCTAATGCAGTGGCATAGTCTGTTAAATTACCAGTGTTCACATCTTCTGCAAATACATATAAACTGTAAGTTCCTACTGCCAACCCTGCTGGAATAGTTACCGTTGAACTTGTTGCTGTTGTATCAGAATTTACACTTCCATAATATAATACTGTTCCATAACTATCTGTCAGCATGGCAGATACCTGTGTAGCGTCCGTCAGAGTGGTTGCTGCACTATGGCTAATTATTAAATTTTCTGCCGAGTATCCTGCTGTCAGACTTGTCTTGCCATTTGTTTTATTTGCACCAAGGGTGTTTTCTGTTCCCTCTAATGTCAGCTTCCATGTATTATTGCTCACATTACTGTCTCCAAC
>JAEXBC010000225.1 GCA_023457875.1 Bacillota bacterium
GTGTCTTAGCATCATCCGAGGCCCCATTCTTTGTTTTAAGATATGTAATATAAGAATTAACCGATTTTGTAAGGTCATAGCTACCTCTTCCGACCCTTTCAATTACTCCCTCGTCAGTTAATTGTGTTATACGTTTAGGAACTACTCCGAACATATCAGCCAAAGCCCTCGTAGTTACTGTTATTCCGTCTGTTTTAGCGTATTTTTTAACTTCTCTTTTGTCACTCATTCACTCACCTTCTTTCTTTTATTCATCATTTAAATTTGGGAAAGGAAATGCTCTAAAAAAATTTTGGTAACTAGAAGAATATCGGGGCATCGCGCACCCGCGGCTCTTTTAAACCTCTCACAGTACCTTTTACATTCCTGTGGTCGTCTGTGTCGCATCTTTCGCCATATTACCCTATAAATGTACACTAATTATTTAAGCCTATCCCAGTGGCTTCTGTGAGGTTATTTCACTATGAGTAAAACTATCCATTACCTAAACACTACACAAGTTGTTACCCAGCAGAATTTTCTGCCCGGCACATATAAGGATACTTTCATCACATACACCAACATAAGTTGTTATCATTTGTAGGTATAACTAAATTTGGTGACCCTCTAGCTTTCATTACCTACACCCAACATAAGTTGTTATACCGTAATGTACTTAGATAATTCGTTTTTAATTATTCTTCTGCAAGCTTTGTATATGCAGTCTTCAGTACAATTGAAAAGCTCACTCATTTTTCTAACGGACATCCCATCTACGTACCTTGCCTTAATAAGGTTTAGTGATTCGTCACCCAAACTATCTAAAGCTATTTGCATCATCTCACGCTTGTACTCCAATTGTTGATTCTCCTCTTTCAATTGACTTATCCTTTGTTCTTTGTCAATAAGGTGGTTTTCAACCGCACTTGAAATAACATTAGTAGAAGTGCTTGCTTTTATTTCATTATGGCTTTTCCCTTTGAGTGTATCGAAATCATTTGAAATCATGCGTATTTCTAAATCATTTTTTCTAATCAATAAAGGGATCTCTCTGTACTGGAACAATAATAATTCAATAGCTCTGCAATCTGTACTACTCATTAAATTCACCTCTCAACAAAGACTGCATCTGTGATGTTTTCTAATCCTACATCTTGTCGGTTTTCAGTAAACTCACTACCTAACAAAAATAGTATTTTGTGTAATAAAGGTATTCTCAATCTAGTAACAGTAGCTGTTGAAATACCTATACGTTCTGCAACCTGCTCACCAGTAAGTTGCTTGAAGTACTTTAGTTCAACCAATGTTCTTTCAGTATCTGTTAATACATCTACAGCATTTTCAATTTTTCGTAGCTCACGCTCACTACTTTTAATTTTGCTTTCTATATGGTTCAGTCTTTCCTGTGCTATAATATCTACAGTCCCACATGATGAGACTATGCATTTATCAGCAGGATCTACTTGTATATCATTTACTTGTCCATTGGAACTAAGCGCTTCCATCGCTTCTTCCATATCAAGTTTTAGATTAGCTAATCTAACCTTTAGTACCGGGTAGTTATACAGTAGATCCTCTACTTTTTTAATTTCTGGCGTTGCTCTAATCCACATGATAAACCTCCTATTTTAGCTATTAATTAATCATATCTTTAAGCTCATTTAACATCTGCATTAATTCATGAGAACCCCCTTCATTGTCAGGGTGTAAACTACTCGCCAATGCTCTATAAATCTTCTTAACCTTCATTGTATCTGCAGTGGTATGTTTTCCTATTCCACTACCGAAATATTGCAATTCAGCTATTTTCATTTGAAGTGATAGGATAGTATTTTCATAGTAAGTACATGCTTCTTGCCTTGCTTTGTCCTCTCGCTCCTTGATGCTTCGGTGATACTCCCATAGATTAATTAATTCATCACTAATATCTTTCGCTACTAGACTATCTGCATCAATTCCCTGCTCTTTACATTCTGCCAAAAGCACCTTGCATAGAAAACTAATTCTCGCATTCTCCAAATCCAAGCTATCAAAACTTCGCACCAGCTTATCCTCTACATAAAAATCATATCCAATGACTTTATCGCAATCCGTGACCTTAGCTTCAATTCTTGTAGTGTTATGTAGTGGCACATTATTTGCAGTGGCTTGTAGTGGCACGTTAATACTATCCAATTTGTTTATGACAAGTCCTTTTTCTTCATCTGACAACGCTGTAAATTGCACCTTATCATTGTATGTTCTATTTTCTAATTCCTCGACGTTCAAACTAAATAGGTACTTATCTTTGCTTCTTACTCTTTCGCCCTCTCTGACTCGTTCTGACAAATACACGACATATCTGTTTTGTTTTTGTTTCACTGTGCAGAACAATTTGTAATCGCCCCTTATACTTTAGTTAGTATCTTCTCTAATTCTTTATTGGCTTCATACGCTATTTTAGTGCCTATATCTTCATCAGGAAGAAGAATAGGGATACATGATCTTCCGATGGCTGCCACTGTAGGCGCATTATATTTTAATTTATCCAACGTTTTTCTACTGGTGATTATTGTTACTTTATGAAGATCACTTCTCTTACTAATTAATTCATACATCTTTGCACTGGCAAAGTCTGTCACCTTCTCCGTGGCAAAGTCGTCTATAATTAATACTTGCGCTTGCTGCAACATTTTTAGCTTATCATTCGTCGGTGAGCTATCCTTGTTCCCACTAAGTTCTTTCTTTAGTTCTTCCAGCAGTATTGACGACTTTACAAATCTCACGCTTTGGTCGTGCATCTTTATTAGGCCATTAGCCACCAGGCATGACAAAAATGTTTTTCCGCTTCCTGTACTAGGGGAATAAATATATAAACCTTTTCCTTTATGAGCAAACTGTTTATATTCCTTTATGTAATTCCGTGCTTTAATTAAGGCTTCTCTGCCTAAGTCAACTTCTTCATATATATCCGTTTTAAAATCTTTACTGGATTTATACATATATTCTTGAGGCATACCGGTAGAGCCAATAGATCTGTTGAATTTCTCTTTTGGGTCACCAAATTCTATGTATTCATAGAAGAGTGATTCTCCAGTCTTAATAATGTGTGATGTCATTCCTCCATCCAACCTTCTTTGATTGAATGGCTTGTTTATAGGAATACTTTCATCATCATATGAATACCATGGTTCACCGAAATCATCAGTCATCTTGGGTGTGTTTTCCAATGCTTTTTCCCCAGTTTGCGTATATCTCCTTAGCATCATATTTTCCTGAATTTGTTGCATCATTTCCCACTCCCTTCTTCATTTGTTCATGATAAGGTGTATCTCTTTTCTCCCACGTCCTAACCGCTGCTTTCCAGTCCTTCATTTTATTTTGGCCAACCATCCATCCTTTAGTAGTGTAAAAATCTATAAACCTTTCAGCGTCCACATTGTTTTTTCTCTCAAGGCAATACTGTTGTACTTCTTCGAAAGTAGGTGGAGTGAAACGACTACTCTCTTTATTCTTACCTTCTTTGTCTTTCTTTTCTTTCTTTACTTTCTTAGTAGTGGGGAGTGAGTTGTCCATGGTGTTGGGGATACTGTTGTCCACACTGATGGGGATTGTCTTGGGGATTTCGTTGGGGAGTCTGTCATCAAAAACAGGCTGATAAGCATTGTAATTCATGACTTTGATTGTTGTACCTAATTTGCTACTTTTTACAGTAATCATTTCATCACTTTCTAACATATTTAAAAACTTTTTTACCGTCTTTCTATCACAGTTCCATTCGTTAGATAGTTTCACAATCGAAGTAGCTAATTCTCCTCTTTTATACTCAACTAATTCACCCTTAAATAACGCTTTCTTAGTTGTATAGTTAGCCATTAGCAATATGTATATCCAACGTTGAAACACTAGTGGATCTTGCCACACCCAGTGCTGCATAATCCTTCTATGGGTTTTTATCCAACCATCATTCATAGTCTTCCTCTCTTTGTGATTTTTCTTATGTTCTTCTAAGTTCTAGAATCGCTTACCATCAATACTATTTATCTTTTCTCTAAGCCCTTTATTGCTTATTAGTCATTGACTTAGTAGGCTTGAGTAATCTTGACATATGCTTGCTTGAGTCATATAATAAAAAACGTGGAAGCACACACCAATATTGTTTTTTAAATATTACAGGACCCTGCAAGGCTGTAATATTTTTTATGTGTATCATTGGAATGTCTTTCGTTATCTAAGGCTTTAATATCATCTGCTAACTTGACACCATCTCTGACACCAACTTCATACCCTCTCTGTTCGTACAAGTATAATAATTGCAAGAGATTGTTTTCTAGATCACTTACTATGCTGTGTGCTTCACTTGGAACAATTTTTTCTAATTCTTGAATACATTTATCAAAATCGGAGTCACTTTTACATACTATGTTAGTTGAAAGCTCTCCTTCTTCTCTTTGTTCGTGCAGCATTAAATCAAAAATACTTTTTTTCATATGTATCATCCTTTCTCTTAATAGACCAACGTCTTATGTATACATCTTTAAAACTCTTTACCTATAGCTGTTGTATTAAGCCATGTTTCAAATCCTTGAATAGGTATGTAATACTTCACTCCGATTTTGATAACGGGTGGGCCATTCTTAGATTTAACCAATTCTCTTGCCTTAGTAGTCCCACACCCTAATACTCGAGCTAACTCATTAATACTTAATGTTTTACGTTCAAACTTGTCTTTGGCTGCATTAACTTTTTCTGTTAACTCTTCAAGTCTTCCATTGCCTTGTATTTCTTGACTCATTCGCTCAACACCTCACCTTTCACCAGAATGTAGCTATCTAGTTCATTTTCAATAACATCATGAATAGCGTTGGCTTGGTCTATATAATTTATGAAGTTATTTATGTCAAGCACTCCCTCGTCATTCAGCTTATTTGTGATTTTCCAAATTAGAGTATTTCTTTTCATCTCATCACCCTTTCATATCTTTATATAAGTCGAGAACAATATTTTCAATTTCATTCAGCTCTATCGGCAATGACTCTGACCTACTCTCATTTTCTATCAAGATATAAAGGTCGGTACCTCTTAACTGCTTGATAGAATACCCTCTTTCTTTAGCCTTTTTTCTTAATGTCTGTAATGAATAGAACCCTTTCACCATTTTTTCTACCCCTTTCATTTTTTTTATGTTTCTTGATTTTCTTCTACAAAGTGTTTTGTTTTAACTTAAATCATTTCACATTAATAGCCTACCATGTATTTTTGCGTGTTTTTTTAAATTGCATTTTAGTGGTAAAAAAGTTGTATTTTAATATAAAATAATTCATATTCAGCAATAGCCAAATATACATTCAAAACATTGATAATACTGTGTTTCATGAGTTACTCAAACCACAAAATAAATATATGATTTTCTATAAAAAAATAAAATTTCTAAAAAATAGCGTTGCAGTTCTACCCTCACACTGCCAGGTTAAGTTTTTACATTTTCACGAATTCGTGAATTAGTTGTCAGTGCCACCAATACCTTTTACTAATCTTCTTCAGAGAAAAAAAGCGTTTGCACATCTGTTTTTAGTGCCGCTGCAAGCTTTTTCATATACACTGGCTTCACTTGTAAAACACCATTTTCATACTTTGATATAGTACATTGGCTAATACCAGTAGCCTTTGATACATCCTTCTGCAAAAGCTTAAGTTCTTCACGCCTACTTTTTAATCTCACACTATCACCCCCTCCATTTTATTCAATCTTTGAATATATATTATTCTATTTTTGAATAATTGTCAATAATTACTTTTCAATTTTTGAATATATGCTATAATTGAATACGAGGAGGTATTACCATGAATGTTGGAGAAAAAATTAAAAAGATAAGAACAGATAATAAAATAAAACAAGCAGACCTTGCCAAAAAAATAGGGGTTCCACAAAGTACACTATCTAAATATGAAACCGGTAATTTACGTATTGATACGGATACTATCATTGACATAGCTAATGCCTTAGATGTGAATGTTTTAGATTTACTTGACAACACTAATATGCAGGAATATCGTGAATACTTTAAAGAAGTGTCGCTAGATGGAATGGATCTATTAAAGGAACTGTATGATAAAATAAATGACAATAGTTTATTGTTACTAAAACCTCTTGATGAGCACTTACGAAGTATGATTTATGTTCTATCTGATATAGTAATTAACTCAAAAGAAAAGCAAGCGACATACATTGAACTTGATACTCTGTTAAGTACTATATGCAGCATACTAACTAATCTACTAACTCTAGAAAAAACAGGGGAAAATATTACACCATTTCTTACGAATATAAATTTGCTATTGCAAGAACGCCAAAGTTTAATTAATAAATATATTAAAGCAAATGAAATTATCGCAAAAAGTAAAAAAGAAGATTAATAACCACCAAAACAAACTCACGTTTCACATTTCGAATACTTAGGTGGGAGAAATTTTTCGCTGACCTCTATAGTTTGTGACTACAAGTTTAGCTTATCCATTTTAGCCGACGGGAATATTCCCGTCGGGTCAATTTCTTTAAGATCATATGCTTAAATACAAGAGACCAAAAAACATACTACCAAATTACGAGGAGATGATTTAATGAATTGTTTATACACAGTAACAGAAGCAGCAGGACTTTTAAAGGTAAATAAAAATGCAGTTTACGATTTAGTAAAGCATGGTTATCTGAAAACCATCAAGTATGGAGTTGTAAAAATACCTTCAAAGGAAATCGACAACTTCATAGAAAAATGGACTGGATTTGATTTATCGGACTTAGATAATCCTAAACTTATTTCTTACTAGCGCATAGCGTTACGACTTATGGCCTGTAAAATACTACAACAATGCAAAGGCAAAAAGTAGCTTAATGGTATACACATTTTGGATTATAAGAAGGTGAACAAATGGCAAAACAAAAAAATGCCAACGGTGATGGCACGCTCTATCACACCATCAAGAATGGTAAAAAGTACTATACTGCAACTATAACTGTCGGAATTAAAGAAGATGGGAAACCTTTAAGAAAATCATTCAGTGGTTACTCCTATAAAGAAGTAAAAAAGAAAATGGATGATTGCATTAATGCCAGGAATAACGGACTTCTGGAGAAAGATAATGCGTATACAGTAGAATCATGGTTCCACACTTGGCTATTTGATTTTAGGGTGCATGATATAAAAGACACCACTTTCACAAAATATGATAGCCTGTATAGAAACTATATTAAGGATTCTACAATCAGCTCTATAAAGCTTTCTGACCTTAGAGCTACACATCTTCAATCCTACTATAAAGAACTCCTAGAGAATGGCACACGTGCCAATATTATAAGAACGGTTAATAAGCATTTAGGCACCAGTATGAACTTAGCATTAAAGCAAGGTTTAGTTATGAGAAACTATTGTGATCTAGTAACTCTTCCAAAGGCTGAAAAGAAAGATGATGATGTCGTAAAGTGCTTTTCAGTTAATGAGCAAAAGTTATTAATTGAGTCTCTGAAAGATAATAGGAACAAAGCCTTATATTTGACTGCCCTTGGTTGCGGACTTCGTTTAGGTGAGCTTATCGGCTTAAAATGGGAGGATGTAGATTTCAAGAATGAATCCGTCAGTATTAAACGTGCCATCTCTAATATCGCAAAGGTACAAAGTGATGGTACCAGGGAATGGGGAGTTATTGAACATACCCCTAAAACAGAAACAAGCATCAGGACCATTCCCATACCTAAGACTCTAGTAAAGGCATTGATGCAGCATAAAACAGAACAAAGCAAGCAAAAGTTAAAGTATGGTGATTTATATTCTGACTATAGCCTAGTGTTCTGCAGTGAATACGGTAACTATTTTGACACTCGAAATTTAACTAGATCATACACCAGGCATCTAAAAAAAATAGGCCTACCTTATAGGAATTTTCATTCACTAAGGCATACCTATGCGACTCGACTATTTGAAAATAATGTACCAATTAAAACTGTACAAGCTTTATTAGGACATAAAGACATAGCTACCACTATG
>JAEXBC010000226.1 GCA_023457875.1 Bacillota bacterium
TACTTATTTTATAATCCATTTGTAAGACACCAACAGCCATCTTAATTTCGAAGGGATCTGGAGGTTGCTAGTTGAAGCCTAGCGTAATAAGACCTTGGCTTTTAAAAGGTCCTATTAGTAGCTCAAAAGATAAAGAGCGCCAGGAGAGAATAACGGTGTCTTGCATAGGCTATCACACCTCGTAACTTTTTTTTCATGATATTATTTTGAATTTTACTTAAACTATGCTCATAAGGTTACTTACAGCGATCATTTACTCACCTGTCACGTGATTAAACAGTAACCTGACTAATTAAAAGACACACAACAGCCACCCAAACGGTAAAATAACTCTTTAAAAGTTACGAGAGGGTTCAAGCCCCTCAAAGTAAGTGTCTTGAATCAACTAAATAGCTAAAGGCGCCTCATCTGCAACTACCTATTGCTCACAATTTAGTCCACAGGTATATCTCTAGTAAGAGGTATTTGGGTTCAAATCCCTAAATGCAATCGTGGAGGGCGTCTTGATGGCTATCATTTTATGAAGGAGATGATATCATGAAAAACAAGTTCTTAGCATTTTTACGAAAGGAAAACAACTTTACATATACAGAAAACGGCGCAGTTGCTCTTAAAACAACTCATAGCGCGCTACTCGATTTATTTGGCACCATTGGGGCTCTTCGTTCTAGAGATGAAAGCGAAATTGAACGTCTCTTTAGCGGTGCTTTTGACGAAGACAAACTATTAGCTACTAAAATGGCTTTTTACGCACGTAATATCAGGGGTGGACTAGGTGAACGTCGTACCTTTAGAGCTATTCTAAGCTATTTAGCTAAGCTTCATCCCCTAGTAGTCATAAAAAACTTTGACAATATCGCTTTATTTGGTCGTTACGATGACTTCTATACTTTAGTAGATACACCTGTGGAGGAAGCCATGTGGAGCTATTTAAAAACACAGTTAAACAAAGACCTTTTGTCTTATAAGGCAAATGAACCTATTAGCTTACTTGCTAAATGGCTAAAGTCTGTTAACTCTAGCTCCAATGAGACAAATCGCCTTGGCAAGCTTACAGCTAAACGCCTAGGTTTTTCTGAAAAGGACTATCGAAAAACACTCTCCATGCTTCGTCACTATATTGACGTAACCGAGGTGAAGATGTCCGCACAAGAGTGGAGTGATATTGCTTATGGCAAGGTGCCTTCTCGTGCTATGTTTATTTATCACAATGCTTTTAAAACTCATGATGAAGAAGGCTTTAAAGAATACTTAAACGCTGTAAACCGTGGTGAAGAGATAGTTCATGCTAGCACCCTATACCCCTATGACATCTTGGGACAATTAGGGTTAAGAGCAAATACTTCTTACTTTAGCTTCTCACAATATGATGCCTTACTGGAAGCGCAGTGGAAAAACCTACCAAACTATATTTCTGGAGAACACAACGTCCTTGTGATGGCTGATACCTCTGCTTCTATGAGTGGTAGACCCATGGACTCTTCTATAGGTCTTGCCATCTACTTTGCTGAGCGAAATAAAGGTGCCTTTAAGGATACCTTTATGACCTTCTCCACTGCGCCTTCCTTAATCAAGCTTCGTGGAGACACCTTATATGACAAAATCAAATGTATTCCTGCTATTGTGGAAAGCACTAACCTAGAAGCTGCCTTCAATCTTATTTTAACGGTTGCAGTGAAAAATAAGCTTAAATCAAATGAGCTTCCTGCTGCCTTAGTTGTCATTACAGATATGGAGTTTAACGCTGCTACTACCTGTCATGGCGACTGGACCTTTTATGAGAGCATGGTTAAGCAATACAAAATACATGGCTACACCATGCCCAATGTAGTCTTTTGGAATGTTGCCTCAAGAAATGATGTATTCCAGGTGACTTCTGATTACACAGGTGTTCAAATGGCAAGCGGTCAGTCACCCTCTGTATTTAAATCCATTCTAGCTAATATTGGCAAGACCCCTTATGAAGCTATGCTAAATGTGCTGAATGATCCTGTGTATGATTGCATTGTAATCTAAAAAATATACTGCCTAAACTAGGATTTTATATTAATCTTTATCTTAATATAAAATGCGCATAGGCAGTATATTTGTCGTAATCACCTGTATTCCTGAAGTTCAATACCTTCACTGCAATTCGATATTCCCCTTTATCAAGAAGACCGTATAGCCATTCCCAATCATATTGGTACTGAGCGGTACCTCCAATAGTTATAATATGCGCTTCATCGTTATAGCCATACTCTCCCTCTAAGACAATATCGGCTTCCCTCCAACTTGAGCCCTCTTTCTTTTCAATCTTAAAGTCCTCTCCAAAAGAAAGCTCTGTGCTGATGCTACTATCATATTGATTGAATACTAAGGTAGCTCCTGCTGGCGATATTGCTTGAACCGATACCATTAGGCCTAAGTCTTGGATTTCTGATTCCGCGTCATACACCCCAATTGCACCAGCGAGGTCATCTGGATTGTAAATAACAGAATCCAATATTTCTATGGCCTCCTCCATATAGCTTGCATTCCACCCATCGACTTCGTTTTTCATGGCAACAATCCCTTTATTTCTACCATCAAAGGACACATAGTCCCATATTTTATTTCCATCAAAATAACCAACAGAAGCTCTATCCCCTGCTAATGTCTTCTCTCTTGTCTCAAGACCAGTGCCGCATACTCCGAATGATGAATGATACCCAACTTCAATATAGCCCTTTAATGTTTCTTTTGGAAAAAACTGAATGCCATAATCTGCAGAAAAAAGTTTCTTATCCTCCACACTACAGCGCTTGTATGACCAACCTTCTGGAATGGTGATTGTTAGACTTCCGTAGGGGCCTTCCTGTACAATTTCTTCACCAGATAACTGTATATCTTTGGGCATATTCTCAATTACTTTACCTTCAAGAGCTTCCGATGTTGTTTTGTTATCCACTTTAGTTAAGGAAGTGGTAACAAGACCACAGCCTGATACCGTAGCTACCAAAACCAAAATGGCTAATATTATTTTTTTCATATACTTCTCCTTCTTACTCTTCCTATCCCTAGATAGACCTAAGCAATTACTTTAGGCTTTCACTATATAAGTAGCTTTTTAATAGCCATTTTTAGCAAGTGGCTGTCGTCGTACGTACTAAGGCATTTACATACAATATATAGCTGCACTCATTTCAAGTGAACATAATACTTGTAGTATTTATTCTTAATGCGACAGCCACTTATTTGCTATCTTTTTATTTGCTTTCTTTCACCATGAGGTTATAAATCATCTCGGCAGCTTCTGCACGCGTAACCTTTTCCTTTGGATTAAAGAGATTGGTGTTATCCTTCCCTATGATTCCAAGGCCATATGCTAGGGTGATATATCCCTTGAGCTCCTTAGAAATTTCAGCTTCATCCTCAAAGGGATAATCATAAATATCTGTGATGGTTGCAATGTCTTTGTACTGGGTACTGCTTATGATATATTTGACAGCCTGTTCTCTGTTTATGAGTAATGTCTTGTCTTTTTCTTTATTTGATAGGATTCCCTGCTCAATTGCCCAATCATAAATCTTTGAATCAGATAGGCTCTCATCTGATATTCTCATCACTAATCTTAAGAAATCTAGTTGATTAATCTGTGCATCTGGCTTAAAACGTTTACCTGGAAGCATAATGCCACTGTCATAAAGCTTTTTGATGATTGCTTCTTTTGAATGTCCCTTAACATCCTCATAGAAAACACTTTGAGTCTTTTCCACTGGTTTACCATCATAGCTATTAACACGTTCTCCTGTAAACGGATCAAAAGCCATATTTCTTTCTTCATGTACATAAGCTAAAACTTTATGATCTGCGTCTTTACTGATATACATCAGCTCCAGCCCTAGCTGGTCAACTATTGCTACCTTATCCTTTACATTGGTAACCGCTTTAAAATGCACCTGATTCCAGCTAGTTGAATAGCCTGTTACCTCATCACGAAGGGCATCATACGTCACATAAAGACCATTGCCGTTTACTGGAATCCCATTTGCCATACGTACATAATAATAGTTTGCATAAGGATTCTCCGCACTGAGTGGTCTTGGGTCTAATGCTTGCTTTGTTTCTTGGTATTTGATATATGCATATTTATCCTTAGCTACTTGCTTTAAGAAGGCTTCAACTTTTTCTTTTACCTTATCCTCAGAAAGCTTCATTTGGGTGCTCGTTTCACCTTCTTGATCATTGCTGTAGAAATAATAGCTTAAAACGTCACCTGTTTTAGCATCAACCGTTACGTTGATATCATTCATGCTCACTTCAGCCACTGCTACTTTCTTTGTAGCATCTGTCTGTTTCATCGCAAGTGACCAAATATATTGATCCTCATAATCGTTTTTAAATAAAGAAGCATTTGAAATAGAAACTCCTTTTATTCTTGGGAAATATTTTTCTGCCTGAGCTTTAGCCTCTTCTTTTGTCATTAGCCCCTTTACTTCATCCACTACTGCTTGCTCTTGGGGTGTAAGCCCACCCCCAGTTTCATACTTCACCGCTGCTTCAGTTTGTGCCATCTTGTCGCCATTATAGTACATCACATCCTCTCTTAATGGTGTGATAACTTCTCCCATCTTGGCATCTATTCCTTTTCTTTCATCATTTTGAGTCAAATAAAGAGGAAAACTCTTTACACTTTTATTCTGGTAATCATAATACAAATTGTATGCTAAAGAAATACCAATCTTATTAATATACGCTTCCTTTGCCCGATCTAAAGAAATACTTGGCACCTCATTTCCATAGCTCCCTTTATATGTCTCAAGTCCGTTAAAGTACTTCACTTCCCCTGTATTTTTATCTACAGATATCCTGACTTTTCTATCTAGTACTTTGACTCCCTTTATATACTCATCAAATTGATATACATAGTCTTCTGACTGTGTCCTTTTTGTTTCTTGTGTTAGCTTCAGTGCATTAGCATAAGGTGCCTTGATTTTAACAAGAAAATCCTTTGCCACCTTAAGGCCTTCTTCGTAGGATATCTTAGCAAGAATGGTATATTTACTTTGATACATATTTTTTGAGTAGCTGATGATATTTCCATTACGCTCTGCTGTTACCTGCAGGCTTCCAACCTTGCCTTCCTTGTCTGACCAGTACAAAGCATAGATATCCTCTTTTCCTTCTCCTTGGGAGCGCATATCATAGCTGAATTCTGTCAGCTCCTTGGGAAGCTGCACCCTCTCTTTAATGATTGGAATGAGGTCTTTTAAATCTTTATCCATCTCTGTTGACCATAGAGCTGTCGGCACTAAGGTTACTAATACTAAGCATAATACCATTATCTTTTTCATATTCATACTGTTGTCTCCTCCTTATATAGATAGTTGTCTTCTACTTATTCGACGTACATATAAGAAAATTGTTTCACCTTTTATATTACAAATACATTACAAACAAATCCACCCTCCTTCAGACCTATCTTTTTATCATCGTCTCAAAAATCTGTTTTAATTAATTTCTTATTAATCACCCCTACAACTCATGCTATAATGGTTGTATCAATAAACGAGTGAGGAGATATGTTATGAATTTATTTGACCTACCCTTAAAAGAATTAGAAACATACAAACCCAATCAAACCAAACAAAATAACTTCACCAGTTTTTGGGAGAACCGAATCAAAGAAAGCAAAGGCCAGCCCCTTCATGTGCAAATGACTAAAAGAGAATACTGGGCTAAAGGCGTAGAGGTATATGATGTAAGCTTTGATGGCTTTCGTAACTCTCACATCCATGCCACCTATGTAAAACCCGAGGCACTATCTGCGCCTTCCCCCTCAGTTGTTATGTTTCATGGGTATAACTGGAATAATGCCACCCCTATTCATGCCTTAAAATACACGGTTCAAGGTATCCCAGTCCTTATGGTGGATGTACGTGGACAAGACGTGCTTTCTCCAGACCATAATCACTACCTCAATGGTGGTTCAGCAGGATGGATGACAAAGGGCATCTTAGATCCTGATAATTACTACTATGCTTATGCCTATATGGACGCTTATAGGGCGGTAGATGTGCTTCTCTCCTTTGAGGAAACAGATAAAAACAAAATCATCGCTGAAGGTGGCAGCCAAGGCGGTGCTTTGACGCTTGCAGTAGCATCACTACACTCAAAAGTAAGTTTAGCACTAAGTGATATCCCCTACTTATGCAACTTCAAAAGGTCTATTGAGCTTTTTAGCGAAGGCCCTTACCGAGAAATCTATCACTACTTTAAAGTTCACGATCAACTTCATCAAACAGAGGCTACAGTTTATCAAACGCTTAGCTATGTTGACTGTATGAATCTTGCCGATAGGATAACCTGTCCCATCCTTATAAGTGTAGGCCTTGAAGATACAATTTGCCCACCTTCAACCGCCTTCTCAGCTTATAATCACATCAATGCACCAAAGGAAATACGTGTATACCCTGAATATGGCCACGGTGGTTTTACAGCTCATGAAGAAGAAAAACTTAAATTTGTGGCTAAACATATTCTTTAATACCTTTCTACTCCTTAAGACAATATGTTGTAGCCTTCGTACATAAAGCAAAAAGAAGCACTTAGCCGAATTATTCACTTCAGTATTACAGTATTATGATTTTCCATATATTTTTCATGAAAATGAGGCTGTATACTAAGGAATTGATATGCAAGATATTGCTATACTCATATTACGAGAGCGCAATATCTTGTAGATTTATCCTTGGTGCAACAGCCCCATTTTTGAGTTTACTTCTTATACTTTGATACTAATGTGTTTTTAAAAATTCCTTAATTCTTACCGCTAGCTTTTCATGAGCAACAATAGGAAGTAAGTGAGATAGCTTTGGTATAATTTCTAATTCAGAATTTTTGATATGCGTATGTATAAATCTTGCTGCCTCTGGGGTAGCTAAGATTTCCTTTTCTCCTGTAGCAACCAAGGTTGGTAGTGAGATTTCCTTTATCTGATCTCTTAAATCAAAATCTTCTACTAATATGAAATCCTTTGCCATGGTTTTTACACATAGCTTTTTGATGCTACCAATGAAGAATTTATAAGTTCTAGGATTAAAATATGAACCGCTTGATTTAAATAGGTATGCTTTATCAACAATTCCTTTATGAATTTTCTCCATAAATTTTGGACTCAAATCAAACTTAGCTGCAGAGTTAAGAATAATGATGCGCTTAATCTGTGGGATTTTTCTAATTGCCAAGCCCATCGTAATCATGCCTCCCATAGAATGCCCAATACACGTAATATTGTCCCCTAACAAGTCCCTTTGTGAGACAATAAATTTCTCTACAGCATCACAATAGCCATTAACTGAAGTAGGTGTATCCTCTGATGAAAGCCCATGCCCAGGTAAATCTATCAAGATGCAATGA
>JAEXBC010000227.1 GCA_023457875.1 Bacillota bacterium
CCTCTTGGAGGTGCCAGAGCTTCAGCTGAATCTGATTTTGGAGATGATAACGAAGACGATTTATTAGATTAATAGAAAAGGAGCATTAGGATGACTCACTTAAATATAGACATTGAAACGTATTCAAGTGAGGATATTACAAAAGTTGGGGCTTATCGGTATGTAGATAGCCCCGATTTTGAAATATTGCTCATTGCTTATAGTTTTAAAGAAGATAGGGATTTAGGCATTTGTGAACCTACTATCATAGATTTAACCATACATGATGAATATACAGATGGGTTATTAGAGCAACTAAAGGAAGTACTTGTTAATCCAGATGTTATGAAACATGCCTATAACGCCAATTTTGAAAGAACAGCACTTGCTAAGTACTTTAGTGTAGAAATGCCACCAGAACAATGGAATTGTACCATGGTTCATGCCGCCACTTTGGGATTACCTGGTAGCTTAGGCAAAGTAACGGAGGTATTAGGTTTTGAGGAAGATAAGGCAAAGGATAAGACAGGCAAAGCTCTTATACAATTCTTTTGTAAGCCATGTAAACCTACTAAGAAAAATAATAATAGAACAAGAAATTATCCTGACCATGATAAAGAAAAATGGGAGTTATTTAAGGAGTATTGTAAACAAGACGTTATTGCAGAAATAGCTGTGGCAGAGAGACTTAATAAATATCAGCCTACAGCCTTGGAAAAAGAGTTATGGAACTTAGACCAACGTATTAACGACCGCGGTGTAAAAATAGACCTTCCCTTTGCTGATGGTATAGTGACCTATGATGTAGCACATCAAGAAGATCTTATCAAAGAAGCTAGAAACCTAACTAATTTACAGAATCCTAATAGCGGTACGCAGCTAAAACAATGGCTACTGGAACAGGGCATAGAAACCAAAAGCGTAGATAAAGAAAACGTAGCTAGATTGCTTAAAGAAGTGGAGAACCCAATAGTAAAGCGTGTTTTAGAGATTAAGCAAGAATTAGGTAAAACAAGCACTAAGAAGTTTGTGGCAATGCAGGACTGTATTTGTAGAGATAGTAGGTTACATGGGACTTTGCAATTCTATGGAGCCAACAGGACGGGCAGATGGGCAGGGCGATTGGTACAAGTACATAATCTTCCACAGAATCACATAAATGACATTGAACTTTGCAGAGAAGTAGTAGCTGACAGAGATTTTGAAACAGCAGAGATGTTGTGGGGGTCTCTTCCTTTTATCCTATCTCAGCTTATTAGAACAGCTTTTATCGCTTCACTTGGCAACCGGTTTATAGTATCTGACTTTAGCGCCATAGAAGCCAGAGTCATAGCCTGGTTAGCTGATGAACAGTGGAGACTGGATGTATTTAATACCCATGGCAAAATATACGAAGCGTCAGCTAGTCAGATGTTTCATGTACCATTAGAGAATATCAAAAAGGGAAGTAAGTTAAGGCAGCAAGGTAAGATAGCAGAATTAGCATTAGGCTATGGTGGTGGATTTGGGGCCATTAAAGTAATGGATAGAGAGGGAAGTATACCAGAAGATGAAATCGGTCTACTTGTTAAGAACTGGAGAGAAGCAAATCCTAATATAGTGAAGTTTTGGTATAAGTGCGAAGCAGCAGCTAAAACAGCTATTAAAGAACGCAGAGAAATTGAAATACAACATGGCCTTAAGTTTAGTTACAGAGATAGTATTTTATTTATCACACTTCCGAGTGGAAGATCTCTTGCTTATTGGGGAGCTCATATAGGCACCAATCGTAAAGGAATGGAATCAATCTTATATGAGGGTGTGGACCAGGAGACCAAACAGTGGGTAAGCAACATAGAAACCTATGGTGGAAAGCTCGTGGAGAACATTGTGCAGGCTGTAGCAAGAGATTGTTTAGCCATGGCAATGCTAAGAGTAGATAGTCACGGTTATAAAATAGTCATGCATGTCCATGATGAGATTATTATTGATGCTCCTGAGGAAGTTAAAGCTGAAGACATTACTAGAATTATGAGTGAGAGTATCGCATGGGCTCCTGGGCTACCACTTAAGGGTGATACTTATGAAACATTTTTCTATAAGAAAGATTAAGGAAAGGTGGGGTGAAGAATTGGGTAAAGGCATTTGCGCAGTAAGAGAAAATTGTATAAACAAAGACAGTATGATTTGTGAAGGGTGCGTAAGAAATAATGTGCCCCATGAAGATCATTTTACGCAAGACAAAGACATTGTAAATAATAGGTTTAGAGAATTAATATTGTCTAGGTTTAGCAAGACAAATTGACTTTTTATTAGACAAGGAGGAATAAGTGTGAACTTTTTAAAGTTAAACAATGAAATAGCAGACGCAATAGATAGATTGAGCAACATGGATATTTTTGATAATGGTATAGCAAATGAGATAGAGAGAGGTAAAGCCATTGCTAGATTGTCAAAGTCACAAATAAGCAATGTAGCACTTGCACTAGAAATAGAAAAATTCAAGTCTGAAAGAAATATCAAAAGCGTGGATATTCCTAAAATCTTAGAAACTGGTTCTGAAAATGAATAGAAAAGGAGTTAAGCAACATCATTACACGTTTGAAGAGCTAGAGTTTTTAAGGATAAACTCGCCTAGAATGAGTAGAAAAGAATTGACCAACGTATTTAATGAGAAATTCAACTTGAATCAATCTAAGCAATCGATAGTTGCTATTTGCTCACTTAAGCAATATAGGTCAAGCAGTAATGGCAGATTTGAAAAAGGTTGTACATCATGGGCAAAAGGTATTAAAGGTAAAGAGTGGGAAAAGCATTTATCTAAACAAGCACTAGAAAATGTTAAGAAAGGGCAATTTGGGCATGGTAGACAACGTAAAGATATTTATGAGGTTGGTCATGAAATGCGGAGAAATGGATATCTAATTGTAAAAGTAAGTAATGATAAAAACTTACCTTTCAATAAACGTTGGAAGTATAAGCATACTTTGATTTGGGAAGAAGTAAACGGTGCTATGCCTAAAGGCCATATCTTAATATTTAAAGATGGTGACAAGACTAATATTACACTGGATAATTTAGTGTTAATTTCAAGAGCACAAAATGCAATAATGGCTAGCAACGGATATCATTACTTGCCAGTCGGCTTGAAAACAGTGGCAATTAATACAACTAAGCTGTTTAATGAAGTACGGTGTAAAACAAACAAAATGAATTTTTAATAAGAAAGGAGTAAAGAGGTTTGGTCGACCGATAAACAGCTGTTTACTCCTAAAAACATATGAAAATATTAGTAGCGTGCGAAGAAAGCCAAGCAGTAACTACAGAACTAAGAAAGCTAGGCCACGAAGCTTATAGTTGCGATATAGAGCCATGTAGCGGAGGTCATCCAGAGTGGCACTTACAGCAAGATGTTATACCATTACTAAGACAGCAATGGGACATGATAATCGCATTTCCTCCGTGTACATATTTAACAGTAACAGGTAATAGATGGTTTAACGTTGAACGCTATCGAGAAAAAGCAATACAGAGAATGAAAGATAGGGAAGAAGCTATTAAATTCTTTATGTTATTTGCAAATGCTAATTGCGAAAGAATAGCCATAGAAAATCCGGTAGGTATAATGAGCAGCGAGTTTAAAAAGCCTGAACAAATTATAAATCCTTGGCAATTCGGTGATCCCTATGAAAAGAAAACGTGTTTATGGCTTAAAGGCTTACCATTGTTAGAACCAACAAGCATTGTAGATGTGCCACCAAGAAAACAATTTGATAGCGGAAAATCAATGCCTAGTTGGTATGCGGAAGCTTGGCATTTGCCAAAAGAAGAAAGAGCCAAGCTGAGAAGCAAGACGTTTCCAGGCATAGCCAAGGCAATGGCACAACAGTGGGCGGGAAGCAATTTAAAATAAGAATTTGGTGAGGTGAGAATTATGGAATGGTTTAGTTTAAAGGAAGATGGGTTACCAAAACTTGGGCAAGCTGTAATTGTTACAGTTTTTGACCATTGTAGGAATAGAAAAGAGTTGAGATATCCAGTGTACTATATGAGAAATCCTTATGCTGATGGATATTGCTTTTACGTAAGTGGGTGTGAGCCGCTAATACCAGAAATCAGCGAAGTATTAGCATGGATGCCTATGCCCAACGTGTGGGATGGCGAGTACGAAAGTAACTTAGAGTTTCTAAGAAAGTTATAAAATCCAAAATTGTGAGGTGCGGGAATGAAGGATATGTTAGATTCTGGTTTAAACGATGAAAACTCAAAGAGAATTTATGAGGGAGACACAGTAAGGTTTTGCGGATATGAAGGAGAAGTAGTATTTGATTATGGATGCCTTGGGGTAAGAATTGATGAAGATATTGACTATGATGTATTACAGCTGTTCATGGATGAACATGAAGCTGAATGTTGTGGAAATCAGTATTCTGGCTGTATGTGTGACAGCTTTATTGCACTTTGGGAGATTTACTGGAATTTTAATTGCATAGAGAACTATTTGTGGATGGTAGAAAAGGTTAAATAAAATCAGAGTTTGGGAGGAGAAAAGTTACAACATGAATTTTTTAATGACCTGTGTAAAAAGAGTTAAATATTTTTTCTCTAAAGAAAGATGCTATACAGAAAGAGAAAAAGAAGGAGTTGCTATTTTTAATTGTTGTTGTGGGGTAGTAGGTGGAGATAAGGAAACTGGATACTTGCAATATGGGTGTATAGATTGCAAATACCTAAATAAAATATAAGTTTGTGGGAGGAATGAAAATGGGATTAGATATTACAGCATATAAGAAATTAAAGATGGTTGAGAACCCACAAATAGATGAATATGGTGAGTTAGTTAATTGGGAAACCGAATGGACACCAGGAGCAAGTATGAAATGGTCAGAAAAGCATTTTTCAGGTAGGGGTAATGGCGTAGATCCTGATGCAGCCTATACTTATGAAGATGAATTTGGATTTAGGGCGGGAAGCTATTCTGGATATGGATTATGGAGAAGTCAGCTAGAACAATTTAAAGGTGACGTGGCATTTCAAGAGTTGATTGATTTTGCTGATAATGAAGGAGTTATAGGACCATTTGTTTCAAAGAAACTTTTTGAGGATTTCAAAAAATATGAAGCTGAAGCTGCGGAGTATGCAAAAACATTAGAAGATGGGCAATGGTTCATGAAGAAATATATGGATTGGAAGAATGCATTTGAATATGCTTCAGATGAAGGAGCGGTTGATTTTCACTAAATAAAATCTGATTTTGTAAAGGAGAAATTATATTGAGACAAATTAGAAATGGTAAAGCTCAGATTTGAAAGAGATTATCTTATGAGACAGTATAAAATTATTATAAGAGGATTTGGCTATGCAGTAGTAAAAGCTGAAAATCGTAGTAAGGCTTTTAATAAAGCCTATAAACAAGTAAAGGAAATCGGCTATTATAGTAATCTTATTGAGTTTAAGAAAGACGTTATTAGTTTAAGATTACTGAGAGATTGAGGAGGTGAACACCTTGCAAGAACCTGTAGAACTTGAAAAACACAGAATAAGGGTAAAACATGATGGAAAATTTACCATAGCCGTTGGTAAGGGCCGTAAAGATATACATTGGAAAAATAAAGATTATACATGGGCCCAGCTTCTCACTAAACTTAGTAAAACTTATAAGACAAGGGAGACACTAGCTGAGTATAAGAAGCTGGGTAAAAATAAGCAAGATGAGATTAAAGATATAGGTGGCTTTGTAGGTGGTGCTCTTAAAGGAGGGCACCGTAAAGCAGATAGCGTTATGGGAAGGCAGCTTCTTACACTAGATGCCGATTTTGCGCCTAGTGATTTATGGGACAACCTAGAAATGCTTTATGACTTTGCCATGGCTTGCTATAGTACCCACAAACACACACCAGAAGCACCTAGATTGAGACTTGTAATAC
>JAEXBC010000228.1 GCA_023457875.1 Bacillota bacterium
TACCCTCCTTAAATAAATATTTGAGAGTATTCCACTTCATCGTCATATCCTCCTTCATGTACATCCTTACTAATCTTGCCATTTGAGATTTCAATAACACGCTTCTTAAGTGTGTTGACAATTTCTCTCTCATGAGTAGCCATAAGAATCGTTACGCCTCGTTTATTGATATCCTGTAAGCAGTTCATAATTTCCCATGAAGTTGCCGGATCTAAGTTACCAGTAGGCTCATCAGCAATTAAAATAGGATTATTGTTTACAATAGCTCTTGCAAGAGCCGTTCTTTGTTGCTCTCCACCTGATAATTCATTAGGATAGCAACGTGCCTTTCTAGCTAAGCCAACAAGTCCTAAAACAAGTGGTACATTTTTTCTAATTTCTCTAGAAGTTGCTCCTACAATTTGCATAGCAAAAGCTACGTTCTCATATACAGTCTTATTGGGGAGTAATCTAAAGTCTTGAAATACCATGCCAATATCTCTTCTTAGGTATGGTACTTTTCTCCTCTTAAGCTTAGTAATATCCTTATTATTAATAATAACTTTACCGTGGTCTGGATCAATTTCTTTAAAAAGGAGTTTTAAGAAAGTTGATTTTCCTGAACCACTGTTACCAGTAATAAATACAAATTCGCCTTTTTCAATAGTCAAGCTAACATTATTAAGTCCAACGGCGCCATTGGAATATACCTTGGTTACTCCTTGTAATTGAATCATATTAATCCCCTATTTCTACATTCTATTTTGACTTTGTCTTTCCATGTAGTCCATATATTGACTTACCATTATGGTGATTTTGAAAACAATAGCATCATCGAATTTGCGAAGATCTAATCCAGTTGTTTTTAACAACTTGTCTAGACGATATACTAATGTATTTCTATGAATATAAAGTTGTCTTGAGGTTTCTGAAACATTTAAGCTGTTTTCAAAAAACTTATTAACAGTCAAAAGTGTTTCTTCATCAAAGCTATCTACACGTTTATCCTTAAGAACTTCCTTAATAAACAATTTGCATAGTGAAAGAGGTAGTTGATAAATAATCCTTCCAATTCCAAGCTTTGAATAGTGTGAAATATGTCCTTCACAATTAAATATTTTTCCTACTTGAAGTGCCATATCTGCTTCTTTATAGGAATTTGATACTTCTTTAAGGTCATTGACAACAGCACCAACAGCTACATAAACCTTACTCATTGCTTCTGCACTTAAAGTGTCATAAATCATCTTAGCGTAACTCTCAATTTCAGCTTGGTTGTCAGAATTAACTTCCTTTACCAAAATAATATTTTTCTCATCTACTGCCGTAACAAAGTCCTTTGTCTTATCTGGAAAAATATTTCTTAAAATATCGGATAAGTTGTTGTCTCTCTTTTCTTCACATTGAATGAGGTAGACAATACGCTGTACATTATTTTTAATATGAAGTTTCTTAGCCCTTGTATAAATGTCTACTAATAGTAAGTTATCTAACAATAAATTCTTAATAAAATTATCTCTATCAAAACGTTCTTTGTAAGCAATGAGTAACCCTTTGATTTGGAAAGCAGCAAGCTTTCCTAATTTATAGGCTTCGTCATCTGTTCCGCTTACTGAAAGTACATACTCCACTAAATACTCATCAAATATCTTAAAATAATGTGAGCCTTGCATTTCTTGACTATCAGCTTGCGAACTAATAAATGCTTCTACTTGGCTAATATATTCCCCTGTATTTTGTTCATCTGTGGTCACAACAATTTTTGACTCAGCATCTAAAATGCAAAAATCTCTTCTTGTGATAGCTTTTAAACCATCAATTGTATTTTGCAAAATTTGATTGGATATCATATTTTTATCAGCTCCCAAATAATAGATAATTGTATTTTCAATATCTCTAATCTTATTCTATCCTATTTATATATAAAAAAAAAGTTATATTTTATCTTTTGCTTCAAAAAAAAAGCAACTAATGTACAATACCTGTACACTAGTTACTTCTTATTTTAAATTAGTTAGTAATTGTTAATTGACTTTCTAAATCGAATACATGAACCTTAGTGATATCAAATGCGATTTTAACTTCGTCATCTGGGCCAGCCTCACAAGCTGTTTCAAAACGACCTGTAATATTATTTCCTTCACAAATCATATAGAAGTTCTTTTCTGCTCCAAGCATTTCCACTACTTCAACTGTAGCTGGAGCTACAACAAAGTCTGATTTTTGTTCATCGAAAAGTGAAGAAGGCTCAGCAATATGTTCTGGACGGATACCCATCATAACATCTTTACCAATGTAGCCACCAGCAACAACTTTGTCTGCTTTTTCCTTTGTAAGTGGAATTTCAACACTACCAAAGGTAAGCACAACGTCGTCACCTTTCTTAACTGCTTTAGCTTCAATCATGTTCATTTGTGGTGAACCCATGAATCCAGCAACAAAAAGATTTTGTGGCTTGCTGTATAAGTTTGTTGGAGAATCTACTTGTTGAATCACACCATCCTTAAGGACTACAATTCTTGTTCCAAGTGTCATAGCTTCTACTTGGTCATGAGTAACATAGATAAATGTTGTATCTAATCTATGGTGTAGTTTTGAAATTTCAGTTCTCATTTGTACACGAAGTTTAGCATCAAGGTTTGATAAAGGCTCATCCATAAGGAATACTTTTGGTTCACGAACAATTGCACGGCCCATAGCCACACGTTGTCTTTGACCACCAGATAATGCCTTTGGTTTACGATCTAAACATTGATCAATATCAAGAATTTTTGCTGCTTCACGTACACGACGATCGATTTCTTCTTTTGGTGTCTTACGAAGTTTTAAACCAAATGCCATGTTATCATATACTGTCATATGTGGATATAAAGCGTAGTTTTGGAATACCATCGCAATATCACGATCTTTTGGTGCAACGTCGTTACAAAGCTTGTCACCAATCCATAATTCGCCACCAGAAATTTCTTCAAGTCCTGCAATCATACGTAATGTAGTTGACTTACCACATCCAGATGGACCAACGAAAATGATAAACTCTTTATCTTCAATTTCTAAGTTGAAATCTTTAACTGCCACAAAACCATTTGGATAACGTTTTTCAATATTTTTTAATTTTAAACCTGCCATTAAGATTTTCCCCCTTAAGTTTGGATAATTCATATGTCTTGGACTTACTTAAATATACTATACTTCTTACAAGCTTTGCTATTGACTATTTTTATAAAAACAATTATTTCATTTTAGCTAATAGTCCCAAACATATCCTATTTTTAAATGAATCTCCTTACTTAATCAAGTATTACTATTGATATTTACACGTAATATTTTTATAAATTTAGATAAATTACCATAATAAATTCAAAATAAAATTTAGGTAAAATCTTTTTTTTGGAGTTATTTGCTATAAATCCTAGTTTGAACTATGCTTTTTTGTAGCATATTACCTCAATTAAGAATTTAGGCAGAACTAACATACGTTTTAGACGCGTTGGTTGCTTAATTAAACGATAAAACCATTCTAATCCCAGTTTTTGGAAAGCCATAGGCGCTCTTTTTACTCGACCAGCCATAGTATCAAGGCTGCCGCCCACACCAATGGCTACTCTAATATGAGGCAGCTGTGCTTTATGTTCTTCTATCC
>JAEXBC010000229.1 GCA_023457875.1 Bacillota bacterium
TAAATAAAGCCTTTGTTTTTAAATCAAACCTTGATAATAGTGCCCATATATAAGTGCCATAGTTTAAAAACTCAAATAACACGATTAAACCTAAAGGAAGTGCAAGCTTAAGCCCATCGGCATTTTCGGGGTTAAGGATGCCTTCAAGAACCAATGCCCCATATAATGCACAACTTATACCACATATCAGATAAATGATGGTAATAGGAATGCTTTGTTTAAAGTTTTGCTTAAAACTCTTAAAAAAATCTGTTGCTACATAAGTTGATTCCTTCCTTACCTTTTTTCCTAAAACATAATAAACTGCAGTTGTGGATGCACCAATAGTAATAATACCGCAACAACAAATCCACCATAAGAAAGCTAAAATAACAACGTCCGCTACTTCACTTACAAAAGTCCAAATGGGCGCGTCAAAATCAAAAAAACTAGACATTATTTGTCCTCCCTGAATAAATATTTGTCACTTAAAGTATACTACAGCTATCTATTTATTGCTATACCTCTCATCTTATATTCGTATTATGTTATTAGTATAAACATCTATGTTTTAAATTAGGTTTTTGTATTTTTGGCAATAACATGGTAAAATAATGTTGTATGTATGAATATATTATAAAAAACTATTGAAATATGTTTTATATAATGTATAATTATACATATAGATTTATATATATAAAATATTAGGAGGAATCATCATGAAAGAAAAAGTAGTTTTAGCTTACTCAGGTGGTTTAGACACTTCTGTGATTATACCATGGCTTAAAGAAAATTATGACTATGATGTCGTTGCAGTATGTATAAATGTTGGGCAGGATGCCGAACTGGAAGGCCTTGAAGAAAGAGCACTTTCTATGGGCGTTAGTAAAGTATATGTGGAAAATGTAAAAGATGAGTTTATGAGAGAATATGTTTTCCCAATGATTCAATCTGGTGCTGTTTATGAATCAAAATATTATCTTGGTACTTCTATTGCCCGCGCTGTGATTGCTAAAACATTAGTTAATGTTGCCTTAAAAGAGGGTGCAACTGCTATCTGTCATGGTTGTACTGGTAAGGGTAATGATCAAATCCGTTTTGAACTTGGAATCGCTGCTCTTGCTCCTCACATCAAAGTCATCGCACCATGGCGTATTTGGGATATTTCATCTCGTGAAGAAGAAATTGAATACCTTGAAAAACGTAATTTACCTGTGCCAATGAAAAAAGAAGACAGCTATAGCCGTGACCGTAATATGTGGCACATTTCACATGAAGGTCTTGAACTTGAAGACCCATGGAATGCCCCTGAATATAAAACACTCCTTAAATTAGGTGTTTCTCCTGAAGAAGCTCCTGATGAGCCAACCATTATTTCTTTAACCTTCGACAAAGGTATTCCTACTCACTTAGATGGAAAAGCTATGGAACCTGTTGAGCTACTTGAGAAGCTTAATGAACTTGGTGGTGCTAATGGTATTGGTATTGAAGATATTGTAGAAAACCGTGTTGTAGGTATGAAATCTCGTGGTGTGTATGAAACACCAGGTGGTTCTATTTTGTACGCTGCTCACGAAGAACTTGAGCACCTTACTTTAGACCGTGAAACCTATCGTTACAAACAAGAAGTGGCTCTTGAATTTGCTGATCTTATCTACAACGGTAAATGGTTTACACCACTTCGTGAAGCACTTCAAGCTTTTGTTACAAGTACCCAACAAGTTGTAACAGGTGAAGTAAAGCTCAAACTTTACAAAGGTAATATCATTCCTCAAGGTGCAACATCTCCATTCTCACTTTATAGCGAAGCATTAGCTAGCTTTACAACTGGAGATTTGTATGATCATAAAGATGCAGGTGGCTTTATTAGACTTTACGGCTTACCACTTCGTGTTCGTGCTTTAAAAGCTGCTGAGCAAAATAACAAGTAAAGTTTTTTACTAACAAGAGATATCTTTCTTAAGATATCTTTTGTTTTATACGCATATCCACTACATTCTTTTAGGAGGCAATCTATGAAATTATGGGGCGGCAGATTCGCCAAAGAAACCAATCAATTAACTGATCACTTTAACTCATCTATTTCCTTTGACCAAAGACTCTATAAGCATGATATTTTAGGAAGTATTGCTCATGTAAATATGTTAGGAAAACAAGGGATAATAGAACCATCAGAAAGCGATGCCATTACCGCTGGGCTTGAAAACTTACTTAAGGATATTGAAAATGGTGATGTAGCCTTTAATGAAAAAATGGAAGATATTCATATGAATATTGAAGCGCTTCTCACCGAGCGCATCGGCGCCGTGGCAAAAAAAATGCACACCGGACGTAGCCGTAATGATCAAGTAGCCCTTGATGTACGTATGTATACGAGAGATGAAATCATTTCCTTAAAAGAGATGCTACATGAGCTTATGGAGACGCTTCTTGAGATAGCTAAGACCCATGTAGAGACTATCATGCCAGGCTATACCCATCTGCAACGCGCACAGCCCATTACTTTTGCCCACCACTTAATGGCTTATTTTGAGATGCTCAAAAGAGATTATAAACGCTTGGAATTTTCCTATGACAGCACCAACTCACTTCCTTTAGGTAGTGGTGCATTGGCGACTACCACTTATCCTCTTGATAGGGACAGCGTAGCCCGTGCACTAAATTTTGACGGTATCTGTGAAAACAGTATTGATGGTGTTTCTGATCGAGATTTTTGTTTAGATCTCTTATATACACTTTCTACCCTCATGATGCATCTTAGCCGCTTTAGTGAAGAAATCATCCTCTGGAGTAGCCATGAATTTCATTTTGTGGAATTAGATGATGCCTACAGTACTGGAAGCTCAATCATGCCACAAAAGAAAAACCCAGATATTGCAGAACTTGTACGTGGTAAGACAGGTCGCGTTTATGGTAATTTAATGAGTTTACTTACCACTATGAAAGGCTTACCTTTAGCCTATAACAAGGATATGCAAGAAGATAAAGAACGCCTATTTGACAGTATTGATACCCTCAAAATGTGTCTGCCTATCTTTACGCAAATGCTTCAAACAATGAAAGTATGCAAAGAACATATGTATACTGCTGCTTCTGGTGGCTTCACCAATGCAACTGATGCAGCGGATTATCTAGTAAAAAAAGGCCTTGCTTTTAGAGACGCTCATGAAGTAATCGGTAAG
>JAEXBC010000230.1 GCA_023457875.1 Bacillota bacterium
ATATTATACTAGAACACATTAGTAGATTTCAACTAAAAATAGCAGATAACGCTAGAAAGATAGGGGATTGGCTACTTGAAAATCTTGACGCAGTATGTCACAATAATATCTAAGTGAAAAAATAGACAAGAATGAATTAAAGGAGTCAAAAAATGGCTAAGAAAAATCAAATAGTAGAGGGAATTGTGGATCATAGCATCTTTCCTAATAAAGGTGTACTTTATATAGACGAACAGCCCATTTATGTAACGGGTACCTTCAAAGGACAACATATTAGAGCACGCATATTTAAACGAAAAAAAGGCACATGGGAAGCACAGCTTCTAGAAGTATTGAAGCAGCCAGATTACTTTGTAGAGCCCTCCTGTGTTCACTTTGGACAATGTGGTGGTTGCAGTGCGCAGTATCTATCCTATGAAGATCAGATTCAATTAAAGCACCAACAAGTGATGAAGCTGTTAGAAAAAGCAGGGATTGTAGGTTATGAAGACTTAGGCATCATAGGTAGCCTTGAGGCTTATCACTATAGAAACAAAATGGAATTTAGCTTCGGAGATGAAGTGAAGGATGGACCAATGACATTAGGTCTGCATCGCAAAAATAGCACCTACGATGTGATTACAGTAGATGGATGCCAGCTGGTAGATGAAGACTTTAGCCAGATTCTCACCTATATTCTAGATTACTGTAAATCAAATGAACTGCCTTATTATAAGAAGCTGCAACATGCAGGCTTTATGCGCTATCTCTTGATTCGAAAATCAAAGAGCTTTAATGAAATACTAATAAACATTGTAACCTCTTCACAAAATGATTTTCCCTTTGAACCCTTAGCAAAAGAGCTAGCCAGGCTTCCACTAAAAGGAAAGGTAACAGGCGTGATTCATACCATAACAGATACCCTAGCAGATGCCATCAAACCAGAGCAGGTAGAAGTTATCTTTGGGACAGATACCATACGAGAGACAATCCTAGGCTTACAATTTAATATATCCCCTTTTTCTTTCTTCCAAACCAATACAAAGGGAGCCGAAGTGCTTTACAAAAATGCCCTGGGGCTCATACAGGATATGGATAATAAAACCGTTTTTGACTTATACTGCGGAACAGGAACCATCACTCAAATCATGGCAACTCGTGCCAAGAAAGTCTACGGCATTGAAATTGTAGAAGAAGCCATCGAAAAGGCCAAGGAAAATGCAGCCTTCAACGATCTTAGCAATTGTCACTTTATTGCTGGAGACGTTCTAGTAGAAGTAGATGCACTCAAAGATACAGCAGATATTATCGTTATGGATCCACCAAGAGACGGCATACATCCAAAAGCTATTGAAAAGATTATTAATTTTAACGCCAAGGAGCTTCTGTATATCTCATGTAAACCCACTTCGCTTACGCGAGACTTACCGCTCTTTGAGAATGCGGGGTATCATATTGATAAGGTGCTGTGTGTAGATATGTTTCCACAGACTCCTCATGTTGAGAGTGTTGTATTGATAACAAGAAAAGATAGGTAAATGGTTAAAAAGCCTTGAAATAAAGGGATTTCCGAGGGCTGGAGTAGAAACTCCCGCTCTCGGATTTTTTATTGATTAAATCAGAACCAAACATATCCACGATAGAAATACCTTAGGGTTGAGTTGACAGGATTAAAATGGACAGGTTGTGGAGATAGGATTATTAAAACTGTATATATATAAACAAATATAATCAAACCAATTGAAAATATCATTAAAATATACTATAATGTGTAATGAAATGTAGTAATTATTTGCTTTGAGGAGTGAGAATATGAGCGAAAAATACGATGATAAATGGATAAATATTGATGAGGCTGCTGAATATTTAGGTATAAAAACTGTAACTCTTCGAGGTTGGATAAAGAAGGATGAAACATTACCTGCCCATAAGGTCGGAAAGCAGTGGAAGTTTAAGCGTTCTGAAATAGACGAGTGGGTCAAAAGTGGAAATAGTGCTATAGAATAGGGCTTATTTAACACTATGATAAGGTTAAAAACTATATGAAAGAATGGAGATAAGTGAGGGCTATGGCTGTGAAAAAATCAGAATTGTATTCTATATTATGGGAAGCCTGTAATAAATTAAGAGGTGGTGTAGAGCCATCAAGATACAAAGATTATGTACTTGTATTATTATTCTTTAAATATGTATCAGATAGATACAAAGGACAACGATTTGCAGAATTTACAGTAAGTGAAGGTGCATCTTTTGATGATTTAATTGCTGCAAAAGGTAAAAGTGATGTTGGTGAACGAGTAGATAAGATTATTCAGAAGTTCCTAGAGGAAAACCGTCTTCAAGGTTCTCTACCAGATGTTAGTTTTAATAACCCAGATGAACTTGGTTCTGGAAAAGAACTAGTTGATAAAGTTTCTGGACTTATTGCTATATTCCAAAACCCTGCTATTGACTTTAAAAGTAACAGAGCTAGTGGTGATGACATCATTGGAGATGCTTATGAGTATTTCATGATGAAATTTGCTCAAGAGTCTGGTAAGAGCAAGGGTCAATTCTATACACCTAGTGAGGTATCACGTATTATCGCTAGACTTATTGGTATTGGAGATATTAAGCAAGAGGCAGGTAAGAAATGGACGCTCCATGATCCTGCAGCAGGTAGTGGTTCTTTACTAATTCGTGCAGCAGATGAAGCGCCTACAGATGAAAATGGTGACTCTATCGTTACAATATTTGGTCAAGAAAAATATCCTGACACTGCAGGTTTAGCAAAGATGAACTTTATCCTACATAACAAAGGTACAGGTGAAATTAAGAGTGGTAATACATTAGCAAACCCAGCATATACTGATGATTTTGGTGGGCTTAAGAAATTTGACTTTATTGTTATGAATCCGCCTTTCTCTGATAAGGACTGGACTGATGGAATAAAAATCACAGAAGATAAATTTAAACGATTTGATGATTATGGTATTCCACCAGAGAAGAATGGTGACTATGCTTGGTTTTCACATGTTTTAAAGGCATTAGATAGCAATGGTAAGGCTGGAATTATTCTGCCTCACGGCGTCCTTTTTAGAGGAAATGCAGAAGAAACCATTAGAAAAGGAGTTCTTGCTAAGCGTTACATCAAGGGGATAGTTGGTCTGCCAGCAAACTTATTCTATGGCACAGGTATCCCTGCTTGCATCATCATTATTGATAAAGAGGATGCGGATAAACGTGAAGGCATTTTTATGATTGATGCAAGCAGTGGATTTAAGAAAGACGGAAACAAGAACCGTCTTCGTGAACAAGACATTGAGAAGATAGTACAAACCACTAGTGTTTAGTTATTAACTTTTATTTCCATTGACTTATAATTTCCATATTTTTAGGCATGAAAATAGCTAGAGTCTAGGGTTAAATATAATTATCACAAAATACCTACCCGAAAGGACTCTAGC
>JAEXBC010000231.1 GCA_023457875.1 Bacillota bacterium
ATATGATACAGTTACGGTGACCGGTCATTCCAAGGGAGGAAATAAGGCAAAATATATTACTATTATGGATGATTCAGTAGACAGATGTCTTTCATTTGATGGCCAAGGTTTTTCAGATGAATTTGTCAATACATATCGTGAGGAAATTAGTGTCAATCAAGATAAAATAACGAATCATATTGTAGAGAGTGATTACGTTAATTTGTTATTAAATGAGATAGGCGATACGACCTTTTACAAAGGATATGATTATGGTAAGGGGGGCTTCTTAGAAAATCACGCCCCTAACACATTTTTTGACTTTAACGCAGATGGCACATTCGACATGACTATTGGAAAAAGAGATGAAAGAATGGCGGATATGGATGAGTTCCTTAACAACTATTTGAGGACCTTATCGCCAGAAGATAAACAAAAAACGCTATTAATGATAGGCGAGTTAGTAGAAGGGGGATTTAATGGTGCAGGACTTGACGAAGTATTTGACATACTCCTAACGGATAATAATGTAGATTATGTAGCTAACCTAGCAGCCTATTTATTGAAGTATAAAGAGGCAAATCCACAATTGGTAGACAATATAAAAGATGTCTTAAATGAAATGGGTATGGAGAATATAACGCAGATTATAGATATAGTGGATGACATTACAAGTTGGAAATACTTTGACAGGCTCATGGATGGCGTTGGGTGGCTGTCTGAACACCTTCCAGACTTTGTATATGATGGGTTAATAGAGCTTTTAAAACAAAAGGGAATTGTGCTAACAAAGGATGAGCTTGAAAAGCTACTTAGTATGCTTGCCACCATGGCAGATGATATGGATGATATGGACATTGCTGATAATGGGCTAGATATCGTTATACCATCAAAGCCTAGTGAAGAGTCAACTCATGGAGGAGGAACGTGGGCCTTTAATATCTTCCCTATAAAGCTAGAACACATTGCAGCGGACTTTGAAAGAAATGATATGCAGTTAATGGACTATTTACAGGTGATACATACTGTCTCTAATATTTTGGGGTTTCAGTATTATGATATAAAGCTTGCCTTAAAGCGGCTAGAAAAAACTTTATTACAACAAGCAACATTATTTAAAGAAATGGGAGAAAAGCTAAAACAGATTAGTCATTATTATCAAAGAAGCGAAAGAAAGGTTATTAGTAGTCATAAAGGTCACTTTAATACGTCTAAAATTCGTAAGCTTCAAACTTAATGATACTGGATACAAATGATTTATGAGTATCATACCAATATGAATAGGATGGAGCGTGTTATATGGGGAATAATTTTGATGTGACTTTACCGAATTTAAAGGAATCAGCAGGGCAGTATCAAGAAATAGCAGAGGCGCTCTCTGGATACATAGAAACGCTTGAAAATGTGCGGAAAAATTTATCTAAACAAGCTTATAGCGATCTAAGAAGTGCCCTCATTTCTATAGAACAAAAAGGAACCGAAAATGTTAATACATTAAAGAGTATGAATAGTGCCTTATACACGATCATACAGCTTTATGAAAATGCAGAAAAAAAACTATTGAATACTGCGTTAGATAATGGAAATAAAGATCCAAAAGATGTCCTTAAGACATTAGATAAGCTTTTAGAAAGCTTCATAAATATGCTTAAAGGATTAGGCAATGAATGTTGTAAGTACGGAGCAGACCCGATTAATTTTGCAACAGGTAACTTCATTTACCACAGAGCATATTTGAGATTGAAGGGATTATACCCAGTAGTATTTAAGATGTTTTACAACTCCATGGAAAAGAGAGATGGGGTTTTAGGTAAAGGCTGGGTACATAATTATCAAATATATATTAGAAGGGAAGACTCAAGGGCAATCTTACATTGGTCTGACGGCAGGGAAGAGACTTTTATTAAGATGGAGGATGGCACCTATCTTCATTTTATTGGAAAGCATGATTTGCTAAAGGAAACAGATGAAGGAATGCTTTATGAGACAACCCTTGGGGCTAAGTACTACTTTGATCAAGAAGGAAAAAATACAAGGGTAGAAGACTGTAATGGCAAATATTTAGAGCTTACCTATGATTCAGCAGGAAGGCTAAAAGAAGTCAAAAGTGTGTCTGGTGAAAGCCTATTTTATAAATATAATGAAGACAATCTGCTAATCGGTGTATCTGATAGTGAAGGACGCAAGGTGAGTCTAAGCTATGAAAATGGCGCTCTAACAGAGGTGAAAGATGAGGAAAATCACACTTTTCGTTACTGTTATGATGTAGCAGGAAATTTAGCGGTCATTACAAATGGAAGAAATATTGATACCATTAGAAATGAATATGATGAGAAGGGCCGCGTAACGAGGCAAAGTTATCCTGATGGAAATCAGGTGTTGCTCGAATACGAGGATGCCACTCAAACTGTTCATGTTACTGAGCAAAATGGTAATCGAATCGCTTACCTCCATGACGCGCAAATGCGTAGTGTGGAGACAGTGTTTGCTGATGGCAAGATACAATATGCTTACAATGACCAGAATCAACAAACAGAGATGGTTGATAAAAAAGGCAATAGGACCAAGTACCTCTATGACGCTGTAGGCAATCTAACAGAAATAGAAAATCCGTTAGGTGAAAAGGTAGAGATGGCATATAACGCCATGAAGCTGATCAAGAAAATCAAAATAAACGGCGTGGACTTTCAGCTTAATGAATACGATCACAAGGGCAATCTCATCTTAAGAAAAGATGGACTTGGAAGGGGCATTTCATTAACCTACAATGAATATGGCAAACCTATAGAAGTGCAGCAGCCAGATGGCAGTATGATAAGCTTATCTTATGATGCACATGGCAATATTCAGCGTATCAAGGAGCCTATGGGCGGAGAAACCCACTATGCATATAATGGGCTTGGTCAAGTTGTAGCTACTATAGATGGTAATGGCAATCGGACAGAATACACCTATAATCTTAAAGGAAACATCACCAGCGTAAAAAATGCAGAGGGTAATGTAAGGCAATTTTTTTACAATGAAAGTGACAAGGTGGTATGCATTAAGGAATTTGATGGTAGTGAGTTTAAACGGGAGTACAATGCAATCAATAAACCCATGAAGCTCATTGACCAAGAGGGCAATGTCACTACACTTGAGTATGACAGTATGTTTAATGTGACACGTAGAATAGATGCAAACGGCGGTGAAACAAGATTTATATATGACAAACTCAATCGTTTGGCGTGCATGATCAATCCAAAGGGTCATAAGATATGCTATGAATATGATGCCAACGGTAATCGCACCAAGATTATAGACGCTGATGGCACAGTGGTGAAACTTAATTACGATGCCCTTAATAGGCTCATAGAAGTAGAGGATGCAGACGGAGCAGTGAGCCGTATGGAATATAATCACTTTGGCCAAAGAACTAAAATGATAGATGCTATGGGGAATGTACGACGGGTTATCTATGATAAGGCAGGGCAGAAAATCAGTTCCATAGATGCAAAGGGAAATGAAACAAAGTATCGTTATAATGCCCTAGGCAAAATAAGTGAAGTTATAGATCCTATAGGCCGCAAGATGAAATATGAGTATTTACTAGGTGGCCTATTAAAAAAGGTGACTTATCCGGATGGTACCTATGTAAGCTATACTTATGATAAGAACCGCAATGTAAAGAGTAAGCAGAACCATGAAGGCTTTACCCTGTTCTATTCTTATGATGCTATGAACCGTATAGAAAAGATAGAAAGTAGCCAGGGGCAAACAAAACACTATAGCTACGATGCGATGGGAAATGTGAAGTCTGTAATAGACGCTAATGGGAATACCACATGGTATACCTATACGTCATCAGGCCATCTATTAACCATCACAGATACAATGGGTAATCGCACCGAGTACAGTTATGATGAAATGGGGAGCTTAACAGAGGTTTGTCAGTGGGGTAATCAAGAAGAACTATTAGAAGCTACAGCACTCAATAAAAACAACCACAATGCTCACTTTGTAAAATATGAACGGGATGTACTGGGTAATGTAACAACCATCACAGATGCCTTAGGAAAGAAAGAAAACTATATTTATGATGCTAGAGGGCGGATGATAGAAAAGATCGATCAAGAAGGTCTATCCACTAAATACGACTATACACCAGGTGGACAGCTGTGTGAAATTCAGTATGAGGACGGTAATGCGGTTAAGTTTTCCTATAATGCATTAAAGCAGCTTACCCAGATTAAAGACTGGTTAGGAATCACCACCATTGCATTAGATGAGTTAGGAAGAGTGCAGAAGGTTATTGACCACGCAGGCAGGGAGACAATTTATACAAGAGGGGCTATGGGGCAACGCCTCAGTATACAATATCCTGGAGGAAAAAAAGTAGAATATGGATATGATGAGCTATTAAGGCTCACCTCCCTTCGTGATGAAAATGGTGTGTTTGCCTATGAATATAACGATAGTGGAAAGCTAGAGCGCAAGCTATTTCCTAATGGGGTAAGGGCAGATTATACTTATGGGATAACAGGAAATCTTAAAGGCTTAAGCTATCAGGATGAAGCTGGAATTATTGATAGCTACACCTATCAATACGACATGGCACAAAACAAAACAAGTATCAAACGAATAAGGCGTGATTTGCCAGAGGAAAGTGGTACATATGATTACAAATATGATGCTTTAAATCGTTTGGTGGAGGTAGCTAAAGATGATATTCCTCTTAGAAGCTATGGCTATGATGCCTTTGGGAACCGAACCTTTTTTGAAGGTCAAGAAGAACGCATCGCATACACCTATAATGAAGCTAATCAACTGATTCGTGCCATGGGCGAAGAGAGCATTATAGATTATACTTATGATGGAAGAGGCAATCTAACAGAAATTGTGGAAAGCGGCAGATTAAAACAAGCTTATGCGTATAACAGCATGAACCGTATGGTACGGGCTATAAATGGTGACCAAAGGGAATCTATTTATGAGTACAATGGTTTAGGGCAAAGAGTCAGTCAGCAGATTTTTGAAGGGGATGATTCACCTGTACAATCTATAGAATACGTCCTTGATCAGACAAAGCGTTATAATAATATGCTTTCGAGGATAGAAGGAGATAGTACCCATGAATTTGTATGGGATGGCACGATAGCAGCAGAAAAAAGCCAAGAAGGCGTTCATTATTATCTTTCAGATGAGCTGGGAAGTCCACTACGCTATCTGGATGCACATGGCAAGATCACAGAAAGCTATCACTTTGATGAGTTCGGCAATGACACCCTTGAAAAACCAGAAGAAGAGCAATGTTTTGGTTATGCAGGCTACTATAAAGATACCGTAGCAGGCACCTACTTTTCGCAAGCACGTGAATATGATGCCCAAAATGGCCGCTTTAGGGCAAAGGATATTATAAGGGGAATTCAAACAGCACCTTATACATTAAATGAATATACTTATTGCTGGAATCGTCCTTTGAACTTTGTGGACCGTGACGGGGCTTTTCCAAGTTTGTCAGACGTTCAGGAATGGGTAAGTGAAGCTGGAGATGCTATTGGAAATTGGGTGGGGGATACAGTTAATTCAATAGGAGATGGAATAAGTGATGTAACAACCAGCTTCTTTAATGGCGCAGACTATGTAATGGATAACTTTGTTCCACCAATAGTCAAAGATGCCATGAGTGGTGCAGGTAACTTGGTGATTGGAGCTGGCCGTGACCTTATAGAAATTGATGTTTTTGGCTATTCCATCAGTGATGCAATGGCGGATTTGTCTCAGACATGGGTGGGAGAAGCTTTCTTGGAGGCAGTTAACTTTGAAAGAACTTCTGATGGGGTATATCATACCAATCCAAACTGTTGGCAAGCGCCACTTGGATATAATGATTTCTACGATTACGTCTTTGACGCAGCTACATCAATGGATAAGAATAAATCTCTACCATTTACAACAGAAGATGGGACAACATATACCATTTGGATGTGGAAAGGTGATTACTTAAATCTGGGAGCTGGTTGCGAAACAGGAATTTACTATGGGGATGGTTATCACTTAAATAGTGCAACAGATACGAATCTGCATATGACACTAAGTCTTTATGATAAGAATACTGGAGACAAGATATTTGAGTATAGCCCAGATGACCCGCAGTGGTGGATTACAGGTTTCAATCCTGAGTATCAAGATGTTGATATGAATGATTTGGAAGTAAGGGGGAGCATAGATTTTTCAGAAAATCAAAAGTTGTGGGAAGCGTTTTGTACTGGTAAGATGAAGGGAAATGAAGGGTGGTGTTTTGATGAAGAAAACAAAGTGGCATATTATAAGTGGTAAAAATACAATTAAAAATTTTAAAAAAATGGTGTTAGGAATAGGGATTTGTATAATGTTTATGAGTATGAGTGGTTGCAATTTTGGTAGTCGGTTGGAATATTTAGAGAAAACTAACCGTTCTGAGCAGGAACAGGCAGATACAAAGGCAAAGTCGATAACAGATGCCTTAGAAGCAAAAGATGCAGAAAGTCTAAAAGCATTATTTTCAACATATGCAATAGAGAATGCAAAAGACTTGGATGAGAAGATAGAAGAGCTGATAGAATTTTATCCAGGATGTAATGGCGGATTTGAAGGAGGTTGTAGTTCACGAGAAAGTAGTGATTATGGGGTAAAAACAAAAGTATTAAATGGAGTGTATACAGTAACAAATGATAATCAATCATATTACCTGATTTTCACCATACAATCGCGAAATGATAAGGAGCCAGAAAAAACCGGTTTGCATTTGATAGAAGTTATGACGGAGGAAGCAATGCCAGAGGGATTTAAGTGGAAAAATCAGAAGAATGATCCAGGAGTTTATGTACTGGAATAATATCTTTATATAATACAGAACTGTGGGAATCGTTTGTAATAAGGATATGACGGAAAAATAGAGGGCGTATGATGAATAGTAAAAATATAGTTAGAATCTTGAAGAAAGTAGTATTAAGTATACTATGCGG
>JAEXBC010000232.1 GCA_023457875.1 Bacillota bacterium
CGTCCATATACCCCAAATCACCCGTATGTAGCCAAACATTACCATCCTCATGGGTTTGCAGAACCAGCCTTGTTTCCTCAGGTTCTTTTAGATATCCCGCCATAACTGTCGGACCCCTCAGAATAATTTCTCCTATTTCACCGCAGGGTAATACCTCATTCGTCTTGGGATTTACAATCCGATAGTAGGTATCAGCATAGGGAAGCCCCACACTATCCATTTTTGTGCTATGCTCAGGCATTAAGCAACTACCAGTTACACATTCAGTAAGACCGTATCCTTCTCTCACAGAAGTCACACATCCATGCTCCAAAAGAAATTGATTCAGCTTTATCTTAGTGTTTACAGATAAAGAATCCCCTCCCGAAATGACACATTTTATAAAGGATAAATCTCTACCATCAAGCTTATCATTTTGAAGCAGCATTTCATAAATTGTTGGTACACCCACAATCACATTGGGCTTATATTTTATAAGCAACCTATGAAACTCTTTTCCCTTAAACTTTGGCAAGATGATGGCGGTTCCACCGAAATTAAGAACTGTATGTATACAAACTCCCAAACCAAATCCGTGAAATATGGGCATTACTGAAAGCATCCTGTCACCCTGCTCTAAACAGCCGCACCCTTCAATGCTCTGCAATGCAAGGGCATTAAAATTTAGATTTGTCAATATAATGCCCTTGGGTTTACCAGTTGTTCCCCCACTATAGAGGATTGCTGCGACATCATTACCCATGCCATATGCTTTGATTTCGCCTGTATACTGCTGTGAATGATTTATAAATTGCTTCCAGTCCATCGTATTATGGGGCATATTTATTTTATGCCTGTTTTTGATGGTGTATCCCAGTTTAAGCATAAATGGCATATAACTCTTAGCTGAAACAAGTATATTATGTTTAATGCTAGCCTTCTTGCTGACATTTTTCAACTTATCCCATATCAAATCTATGGCAATAACCACACGGCACTCAGAAACATCAAAATAATATGCTATTTCATTTTCAGCAGAAAGAGGATGAATCATATTTGCCGTGGCACCGATTTTATTAACAGCATAAAAGGCTATTACAGCTTGTGGAATATTAGGCAAGATAATTGAGATGGTATCGTTTCTTTTTACACCCATCACCTTTAGTGCCTTTGCACATTTGTCAATTTCAGCAATGAGAAATTGATAACTGATTTTTCTTGAAAAATAGTCAAGGGCACAGGCATCAGGATATCTTTTAGCATTACATTCTAAAAAATCATACACAGAGCAATCTGGATAATCAATGTGTCTGTCCTTAATCATTTTTTACACACCACTCCTCAAAAGCTGTAATATGTTTACTTTTGAGTTCCCTTTCCTCCATAATGGTTAGTAGAAGTTCCTTAACGCTTTCGTAAAGCTCCTTATTCGCATCATAAAGTTCTTTATTCGTAGCAGAAATAGGCTCACCAAAAATCACCGTAAGATCTTTTGAAAACAACTTATATTTTCCTACAATTGCATATGGAATAATTGGCGCACCCGTCTTTTTTGACATAGAAACTGCTCCGTACTTAAATGGCAGAAGTAGCTCATTTGTGTAATTTCTCTTTGCTTCGGGTGATACATTCACCAGATGATTATTGTTTAAAACTTCAACTGCATCTGCAAGAGCCTGTTTATTTTCTTTGCTATAAAGGTCAACAGGTATTGTACCTACACCCCGGAATATAAATCCGAATAGACCGTCATGCAATTCCTTTTTTGCAAGGGTATAAACCATTCGATTAGTGCAGATGTCAATTAGGATGGGATCAAGGGCATGTTTATGATTTCCCGCAATAACTGCACTACCCGTTACAGGAATATGATCACTACCAATAATTCTTGGACGGTATACCATTTTAAACAGAGGTTTACAAACACCCCGTATAATCCAATAAATTATATTTCTACGTTCCTTCATACTCATTCACCACATTTATAATAAGTTAAAGTAAAAATATCATGCACCATTATCTATTAAAACTGATTTATCACTATATTCATATATTACCATAATACTATTAAGCCTACAATCAAATACAAGAAGCTGCTTATACCATGATGTGCCTTATACATAAAAAAAGAAGCCTATAGCCATTTGCTAGACGCTTCTTTCATTTATAATTTCAAATCTTATTTCTAAAATAAATTTTAAAGAACGCTTTCACTAAAGTACTACATAGTACTGCACCAAGCAATGAAAAAAATATAGTCTGACTAAAAAAACCAGAAACAATTGTAGCTAGTGCTAATATAGCTATTACAACATTAAGCCCTAATGAACCAATCTGTGCCTCTATGTATTTGCATCGTTCATCATTTTCACTAATATATAATTCCTTTAACTTCTCTTGACTCTTAAGCGCAGCGCTATATTTTGCTATAAACTTGGCAGCCAATATCTCTGTTCCCAATGCCACTCCAACTATAAATCCGATTTGAAAATTCTCACTATGTGATGTAAACGTATTTAAACATGCAATTAAAACGACAATCAGCCCGAAGTAGCCCTGTAAAATTGATTTCCTAACCATTAACTTTTTCTTAAAATTCTCCATATTATATCTCCTCCAATTCTGAAAAATCAAATACTTCTTCGATAGATAAATTAAAATAGCGCGCAATTTTATACGCCAAGGCTAAAGATGCTACATATTTTTCAACTTCAATAGAAGTTATTGTTTGTCGAGTAACCCCTACTGCTGCAGCC
>JAEXBC010000233.1 GCA_023457875.1 Bacillota bacterium
TACTATGGCAGTAGCTATGCTAGTTGGTTTTCTTATCTTGCAAAAAATAGAAGAAAGCTCCGAAAGCAAGGCAAGCTATGTTGTTCATGTGGAAAATACGAGAACCTTTGCTAATCTTTTAGATTTATTTTTGGATAGAAATATATATACCTCCTTGGAAATAACTGTAAATGAACAGGTGCAGCAAGTACTCATGAATAACAATAAGCTAGATAAAGAGGCGATTTCAAGAGAATTAAATAAGTATCTCACCTACAATCCAGATATTCAGTCCATTCATATAGCCGATAGTTACGGGAGAGTGATTTCTGAATATAAATTGCCACCTAATAAGAAATCTGAGGAAAATTTTCTTTCGCAGTTAAATATGTATAAGGTTAATGAAAGTCAAGGCAGAGAATATATTGGCATTGGCAAGAACTACATGGGTGGGCAGACGGAGAATACGCTTTATATAGCCAGAAGTATTTATTCAAAGCAAGAGCTAAAGCGAATCGGCTATTTGATTATTTTCTTAGAGCCAGAAGCCATTAGAGAAGCTAGCAAAGACTATTTGCAAAGAACCCATATGGAAATTTTACTAATGGACGAAGAAGAAAATCTATTTTCTTTAACTACTGAAGGTAAACTGGAAAATAGATATAAAGCATACTTAAACAGCCAGGAACAAAATAGTCAGTGGAATAGTAAATATGATCACGTTGAACTAATGGACGATGCCCTCAAGCTTCGTATCCTTGCGGATAGTTCAAAAAAGGTAACTAGTGACAACATCTTAAATATCGCCATAAGCGTGACATTGATTAACGTCATCTTCTTATGTATTGTGACCTTAACGTTAGGAAAACGAGTTGTTTATCCACTAGAGAATATAGCTTTAAAGGCTAGGGCGATTACAGAGGAAGAGGATTTGAGTATCAAGTTTGAGACTGACGAGGCATATAGTGAAACTGGCCTTATTGGACAAGCACTTAATGAAATGCTCACTAAGATTATCTTACTGATGGAGGAAGCTAAAGAGAAGGATAGGTTGAGACGTATCTTAGAGCTTTCTGTTATTAACCATCAAGTGAATCCTCATTTTTTGTATAATACATTAAATAGTGTGGGGGTATTAGTAGCCATTGAGGATAAAGAAACAGCTCAAAAATTAATACAGAGTTTATCACGGTACTATAGAGCCTGCCTGAACCAATCTGATACCAATACGATTAGGCAAGAGCTAGCTATTACTAAGGAATACATAAATATTATGCTACTTAAAAATCCGAATTTATTTACCATCACCTATGACATAGATGAGGATATTGCCGAGAAGAAATTACCTCGTATGATTCTGCAGACCTTGATTGAAAACAGTATTAAGTATGGCATCAAAACCATCGAAGAACCCTTGGCCATTAGCATTAAGATTAAGAGGGTGCCCAACAAGGAGTGTATGATTTTAGAGGTATGGGACAATGGCAAGGGAATGGAGGAGGAAATTAGGCAGAGCATTTTAAAGGAAAAAGTGCTACATGATAAATCTGGTTTTGGCCTAAGATCCATTATTAAGAGAATTTCTTTAATGTATGAAATGCCTAAAATAGAAGATATATTTGATATTCAGACAGAAAAAGATAAATATACTCAAATTACCATTTACATTCCACTAAAAGATGACAGTGAATAACAAGAATGTACAACAATGCAGGCTATTTATGTAGGTCCTTGAATGTGATATATTATGAAGATAAATGAGAATAGATTACATTTAAGGAGCATGAGAAAGAGTGGATAATAAAAATTGGTCTAATAAGATTATTTTATTAACTATCGTAAGCTTTGCATTGATTTTTGTCATGCTGCTTACAAGCAAAAATCAAAAGTTATATCAGCAAATTGAAGCTGTTAATGAATCAATTGAAATAGAAGAACAAGTAGAGACCTTCGAAATATGGACGATTAATGGAGGTCTTGAAGTTGTCCTTCAAGAAATTCTTGAGGACTATAGAAAGCGTTATCCCGAGATTAAGTTTACCGTTAAGGCATTTAAAACAGAGGTATATGGTGAAGTGCTTTTGAATGCAGCGATTACTAATTCTTTACCAGATATGTTTTATACTTGGGGAGAAAAGGGTCTAAAAGAGCTTGTTGACTTAGGTGCAGTTAAGGAGATCTCCTTCAGTGTGAAAGAAAGTAACTTAGAAGCAGACTTACTCGAGGATACACTCGCAAGCTATACCTTTGACAATAAAGTCTATGGGCTTCCTGTGTTTGGGTGGAACTTGGTGCTGTATTGTAATGAACAATTATTTAGTGAATGCAATCTAGACTATCCAAAGAATTATGACGAGTTTTTAGAAGTTGTAAAAGCTTTTAAAAACCAGGGAATTACGCCTCTAGCCATTAGTGGAAATGAAGGGTGGATGAGCTCCTTATATTATATGTCCCTTACTCTAGATGAAGGTAGCGCGATAGTTAGTAGACAGATTTCTGATAGAACTTCAGCTTTTAAGTTAAGGCCCTTTGTAAGAGGTGCCCAGTTATTTAAAGAGTTAATTGATCTATCACCTTGGCAGGATAACTATAAAAATGCCAGTTCTAGCGAATGCGTTCAAAGCTTTACTCGTGGGGATATAGCCATGCTAGTCAATGGAAGTTGGAGCTGCACGAGCATCGATCATGCCAGTGGCTCAAGAGTAAGAGGAAGTGTAAAGGTTATTCCTTTTCCAGCAACTAGGGAAAAGGTGATTGAGGAAGCAGTAGCAGGTTATTGTGATGGCTTTGCTTTAAATAAAGATAGTCATTTAGATAGTGAAGATATTGAAGCACTTTTTCTTCAGTTAAGCCGAGACATATCAAACAAAGCCATTTTAGAAAAGGGAATGGGCTTACCTGTGTACACCAATCAGGACTTACAAGA
>JAEXBC010000234.1 GCA_023457875.1 Bacillota bacterium
GTATATGGTCTATCATACGCCAAAGGGAGAGATTATTAGGGAGGTTGCGCTCTATCAGCAGCAAAATAAAAATAAAGAAGAAATCATAGCAGTGATTGTAGAGAAACATGGCGAGGTTTTTAGAGAATTTGTAACTCAGCTATTAAGCTAGTTTAATGTAAGTCTAAGATATCATATAAGGATTTGTAGCATGAACAAACCAAAATAATAATTGGCTATGCGAATATAGATTATTATGATATAATTTACTCGGTAAAATTTAGCGTTGCATCTTAATAAAAAGAGCGACAGCAAGGAGGAAAAAATGAATATAGCAAGCAAGACAAAAAGACTTACATTTTTAGGAGTAATCATCGCACTGCAAATGGTAATGACCTTTGCACACATAGGGTTTATTAGACTGCCCTTTTTGAACGCAACCATCTTACATATCCCTGTAATCATAGGAGCCGTTTTATTAGGACCTATAGATGGCGCGATATTAGGATTGGTATTTGGACTTCTTTCAGTAACCATGGCAACGATAGAACCCAACGTGACTTCTTTTGTATTTTCACCCTTTTATTCTTTAGATGGAGTAAGTGGCAATGGATTTAGTCTGGTAGTGGCTATTGTCCCAAGGGTACTTATTGGTATTACTTCGTATTATACCTACAAATTGATAAGTACTAGAAAGAATAAGAAGCTTAGGCTTTTATCTTATGTAGCTGCGGGTATAGTGGGGTCTTTGACGAACACAGTATTCGTTATGTCTTTCATTTATTTATTTTTTGGCAATACAGGAGCTTTTGCTGCAACTATGCAGCAAGGTATAAGTGCCGTGTTTTGGGCAATTATCGCAGTTGTAGGGACAAATGGTATCCCAGAAGCTATTGCAAGTGCAATTATTGTTACAGCAGTTTGCAAGGTGCTAAGTAAGGTCTTTATTAGTAGCCTTGGCACGAGGTAAGTCACAATTAAGGTTGGTGTACTATGAGAAAAAATGTATTGTTGGGTATCACAGGTGGCATAGCAGTCTATAAAATACTAGATGTAGCTAGTCAGCTAAGAAAGCTAGATTATGAATTAAATACGATTATGACAGAGCACGCATGTGAATTTGTAAATCCACTATCCTTTCAAACCATCACCAATAACTATGTGGTAACAAATACCTTTCAAAAGCCCGAAAAGTGGGAGGTAGAGCATATTGCCCTAGCAAAAAAGGCAGATGTCATGCTGATTGCCCCTGCTACTGCTAATATTATTGGTAAGGTTGCCCATGGCATAGCTGATGATATGCTTTCTACCACGATTATGGCAGCTAGGAATAAGGTTATCTTTGCTCCTGCTATGAATACAGCCATGTATGAAAATCCTATTGTTCAGGAGAATATAGCCTATCTTAAGCAAAAGGGCTACTTATTCATTGAGCCAGATAGCGGATGGTTAGCTTGTGGGGATTTAGGCTCAGGTAAATTACCTAGTCCCAGTACAATAGTAGACTATGTTGTTGATGTACTTAATGACACGAAGGAAAGCCTTGATAAGCAGCCTATGGTGCAAGATTTACAAGGTAAACGCTTTTTAATTACCGCAGGCCCTACTATTGAAGCTATTGATCCCATGCGTTATATTACGAATCATTCTTCAGGGAAGATGGGCTATGCGATTGCAGAAGCTGCCGCTAAAAGAGGGGCAAAGGTCATCTTAGTATCAGGTCAGACTAATTTAGCGTGTCCACCTCGTGTAGAGCGTGTTGATGTCAAGAGTGCCCTAGAGATGTATGAGGCTGTACATGAGCACTTTGATTGGTCAGATGTGGTGATTAAGTGTGCAGCTGTTGCAGACTACAGGCCAAAAGAAGAAAGCAAACACAAGATCAAAAAAGATAATGGTCATCTTATACTGGAGCTAGTGCCTAATCCTGATATCTTACAAAGTCTAGGTGAAAGAAAAACACATCAGATATTAGTTGGATTTGCAGCTGAAACGCAAAACATCATAGATTATGCTAAAGCAAAGATTGAAAAGAAGAATTTAGATTTTATTGTAGCTAATAATATTGCAAGGGAAGGTGCAGGCTTTAAAGAAAACACCAATATTGCAACCATTATCGAAAGAAATGGCACCATCACTGAATACGAAAAAATGTATAAATCAGAGCTTGGCAATGTTATTTTAGATAAGGTGAAGACTTATTTATAGTTACCATAAAAAATACAAATAAGGAAAGGGGCTGTCCCACTAAGAATGATTTACAAGATATTACCTCCCTTATTTAAGGGCATAGTATCTTGTAGGAGCATCCTTAGTGCAATAGCCTCTTTTTAAAAGAAAGAATGGGAAGTAACCTATTGTTTCGTAAATATAAAAGAGGAGAGATCGTGCTATGTTACTAGCTATAGATATCGGAAATACAAATATTGTAATGGGCGTCATGAATGGAATGGAATTAGTAGCAAGTTTTAGGTTGACGACGCAGACTCCAAGAACCTCAGATGAATATGGTATTACAGTAGTTGAGATGCTAAGACAGAAGCAAATAGAGGTGGAGGATATTACAGCTGTCATTATTTCTTCCGTGGTTCCAGATATGATGTATTCTTTTAATAACGCCATTAAAAGATATCTCCGTCAAAAATCAATGATTGTTGGAGCAGGCCTTAAGACTGGAATGGCTGTTAGAACAGATAATCCACGGGAAGTGGGCGCAGATCGCATCGTTAATGGTGTTGCTGCCTATGAATTATATGGTGGGCCCTGTATGGCGATTGACTTTGGAACATCCACTACCTATGATATTGTTAATGGAAAAGGTGAATTTATTGGTGGATTAATTACCCCAGGTATTCGTATTTGTGCAGATGCCCTATGGCAGAGAGCAGCTCAACTACCTCGCATGGAGATTAAGAAAACAAAGGGTATTTTGGACTGCAAAAACACCATTACAAGTATGCAATCAGGTCTTGTCTATGGCTATGTAGGACAGATTGAATATATTGTTAAGAAAGTCAAAGAAGAAATGCAGTGCCCTGAGCTTAAGGTAATTGCCACAGGAGGACTAGCTAAGATTATCCAAGATAGTACAGATGTAATAGATGAATATGATGGCATATTGTCACTTAAGGGACTCGTATTGATTTATGAAAAAAATAGATAGGATGATACAAGATGAAATTTGGTACAGTGCAAACACCAAATAATGTGTTTTTGGCACCAATGGCAGGGATTACAGATTTGCCCTTTAGACTGATTTGCAAGGAATTTGGTGTAGGCATGATGACAACTGAAATGGTTAGTGCAAAAGGTTTGTTATATGAAAATATTAAGACCAACGATCTTTTGTATGTGGACCCACAGGAACATCCAATTGGTGCACAATTATTTGGTAGTGACCCCAAGCTACTAAGTGAAATGGCAAAACAGGTGGAGGAAAGTGATGTAGATTTTATTGATATCAACATGGGGTGCCCCGCCCCTAAAATCACAAAAAATGGAGAAGGCTCAGCGCTACTTAAGCGGCCTGAGTTAATCGGAGAAATAGTCTATGCCGTTTCCAAGGCCCTCACTAAGCCCCTCACTGTTAAAATTCGTAAAGGCTTTAATGATGAAATGGTTAATGCGGTAGAAGTGGCAAAGATTATTGAACAAGCTGGGGCAAGTGCAATTGCCCTTCATGGAAGGACCAGAGAGCAGTTTTATAGCGGCAAGGCAGATTGGGACATTATAAAAGAAGTGAAAAAGCATATTACCATACCGCTAATAGGTAATGGTGATGTGAAAATACCTCAAGATGCTAAGCGTATGCTAGATTATACAGGCTGCGACGCAGTGCTTATTGCAAGAGCTGCCCAAGGAAATCCTTGGATTTTTAAAAGAACAGTTCATTTCTTAGAAACAGGGGAGCTTTTACCTGAACCCACCTTTGAAGAGCGTGTGCCTGTTATTTTAAAGCATGCTAAGCTACTAGAAGCTTATAAAGGTGAGTATGTTGGGATGAGAGAAATGCGATCTCATCTTACTTCTTATGTGCGGGGCATACATGGGGCGGCTGATATCAGAAGAAGCCTGACTGCTATCGAAACCTATGAAGATGTTCAAAACATTTTAGATAAGTGCTTACAACGTCTTACTCGCACCAATTAATGGTATGCATGAGTTTCTTTGGGAAGGGGAAGATAATAGGACTAGATAATGATATCGTCATTATGTGCAATAATTAGAGGTGAGTGATTGGTTAAAGTTGACAATACAAGGTATGATAAGGTATAATTGTTAAATTATAAAAAGTAAATTAAGTAGTATGAACATATACATTAGAACAATATTTTAAATATTTTTGTTGAGAAAGGGAGAAAAATATGGCAAGTAAATCAGTATTACTCACATACGAGGGGATTAAAAAGTTAGAGGCAGAACTTGAAGATTTAAAAACAGCACGTCGTAATGATGTCGCAGAAAAGCTGAAAGAAGCAAGAGCACAAGGGGATCTTTCTGAAAATGCAGAGTATGATGCTGCAAAGGA
>JAEXBC010000235.1 GCA_023457875.1 Bacillota bacterium
AAAGCTGATTTTAGCTTTTATGAACTGATTGCTGATGGTAATGTGGGTAGTTTTACGAATGATTTATTTTCTTATTTTGTAAAAGTGATTCCTCCTCGTGATACGTTTGTCATACAGATTATTGCAACTAATGTTGATGAGATCGAAATTATATCTGCGATGTCTTCTCATTTGAATATTGTGTCTCAAACTAAAATGAGTAAATGGCTGAAAATAGAGTATAATGACTTAGTAAAACGATTTTCTTTTAAGTCTTCTTTTATAGCTATACCATGGAGCCTTTTTAAGCCAAATTTGGTAACTGCTACATTACCCTAAATAATTAAAGCGTAGTCATTGCCCTAGTATATAAGTGTCACACTTAATATTAGGGCTTCTTATTTCTTAGATGTGCCTATATTGCATTAATTTTCGCTGATTAGAATTCTATTTATATAACTCATATCGCTGCAGTTAACGTAAACTATAGTGAGTTGTCTCACGAATTGTGTTTTAGAGATGGCTTTGATTCTAAGGGCGGTGTAATATGGTCATGATAAAAATGAAATTCTGCTAAATGTTTAAAACGAAAATGTTGCTGATATTCAATATAATAGTTTAAATTTGCCTAGTTAGGTAATGTTTGACGATAGTAATAGCGTTAAGTATATTTATGATAGGAATGGAATGAAAATTCGCGCAGGATATTGGAGGTAAATGAGTTCTGTTTTTGTGGTGGTTTATTTACAACTTCTATCTGATAAAATCAATAGACCATAGTCATCCAAGCGAAATATTTCCATCTGGAATTAATGTTGTAGATCTTTAGGTTAAGAGTCTTTAATCCAAATCGAAAGACCTATAGCCAATATAATAACAAAGGAATACTAACAAAATACACCAATCGATGAAAGCTAGAGAAATGGTCTTGTTTCTTATATTATTATTAATTATAAGTGGATGCACTTTTATAGGTAAGAAGGATATGCTTGCAAAGGATACTCTTTGGCCAATGGAACTGTCGAAAGTAGTTATAAATAACGAAGAAATAGACTCGTTGATAGCCTTCGTTATAAAGGATCAACAGACGTGTTTGAATAATGAGGACTGTTTTTTGTTAATAGAAAAGATAAAATGTGCGAATGATACAAATAATATAAATATAATGATTCATGACAAGGCTAATTTTAGAATAAGCTGTCCCGATAATGACTATCCTATTCTTGGTTATCTTGAAGTAAATAATCAAATAGCTTTAATCGTTGGAGATCTGGAATTTGATAAAATAGATTATTTAAACGAAAAGAAAACATTTATCTTTAAATGTAAAAGAACGTATAGAAAAGGAGTAATTCCACCGCCACCGCCAATGTCTAATTATCCTTTTTATACTTTTCCGTATCAGGAGTGAGATATAGAATAAGCCTTGCCTTTGAAGAGTAGCAGAATTATTTTTTTTGTCTGATCAGAACTCTTGAATATTAAAGTCCCGTCGGTCGGTTAAATGATCGCCGGGATTTTCTGTTCAGACAAAATTAAAAATCTTGGGTTTTATTGAATCATCTGCAAAAGTCTCCTCCCAACTCCCACTAGAGAAGATAAACGAAAACCATTTCTCATCTTCTCATCATTTTCACTTAACAATCAGTATATCAATATCTTATTTTATGAGAAATGATTTCCGGAAGTGGTCTTTCTCATAGTTTTTCCGCATTTAGCCCCATTTTTACCCCATTTCTCATAGCTATTCAAGGTGTTTCTCATAAGTTTTAGAAGCATATCTCATAATATATGGCATTTTCTTCGAGAATGGGAATGCATACCCGGCTGATCTGAAAAGATGAAAGGTAGGAGCCTATCGAAATTAGGAGTAAGAAAATGACCGGGTAATTGATACTCGGGGCAAACCTGCATAAATCTTCTAGAAACTGGGAAAGACAACTCCTCTCCAACAGACAAACAGGGTTCCATCGGTTCAAATTAGTTGTTTCATAGGCACGGAACTTTTGTTTCACAAGTATGGAACAACTGTTGCATCAGCGTGGAACAAAAGTTTCACCGCCATGAAACTGACTGAAACTAGCGATTTGAAGATTCTGCTGAACTATGATTGAACTCAATTACCACTTGGCTACACTTCCTTATTACACAAAGTACTTACATCACACCCCGTTGATAAAATTAGGGACATCGATTGGGGCTATACGGATAGGGTACTAATGGCTGAAAGCGTCGAAACTTAAGTAATACCTAGGACAATTGAAAGCTCATCAGCCCTATACTTTTGCAGGTGGCCTGTTTTACTTTCAGCAGACATTGATTTGAGCTCAATCCGTGTCAAGTCCTTTTTATGCTGTATCTAACATTCAATTATAATAAATTATACTACGAATCTTATCTTGTTAATGGCTTTGCTCCCAAGGATGGCGTAATGTGGTAATGATAAAAACGGAATTGTGCTAAAGATTTAAACAAAAAGATGGCTGATATTCAATATAATAGTTTAAATTTGCCTAGTCAGCCAATGTTTGAAGACAGTAGAAGTGTTAAGTCTGTCTATGATGTGAATGACGTGAAAGGCCCAGTAGCAGAAATTTACTTTTATAGACTTTCAAATTATAAATGAGATGAAACTATTATTTAAATATATTTTGCTCTACTTGGGTGGTACTGTGTTTTTTGCGTGTCAAACTCAACATAGTATAGAAGGGAAATATACGATTGTCCAACGAGGAAAATATCCCAAAAGTATTCCTGTAACTTTGAACGTCACTTTGAATAGTGATAGCACATTTGCTTATAATTCTCGGTTTGGCTTTCACGGTGAAACCTCTTCGGGGAATTGGTCAACCAATCAAAAGAGGAACAATGTTTTTTTGCGTAGTTATATTCAAAATATGCATGATATTCCACTGATTGTAGCCGAAACAAAAAATGATAAATGTGTCTCTTCAGTGTTTGTTTTCAATAATCCTTTGAAATCAGATACGCTAACTCAATGGATGTTGAATATCAACGGAATAGATTACCCTATGAACGAAGATACCTTTGCATTAAACAATGATTTTATCGTAGAACATTTTTGTATACGTGGCTTTCATTCAATAAAAGATAGCACTTGGATAATCCCGATTCCTTCACAGGATACGATACAAAGCAAAACGTATTATGTGAAAAACAGATATAATAATGTGTATCATATTGCTTTTCAACCTTTTGTTAATTGTAGTCTTTTTCATTACAAGCCGATACAAGACGTTTTTATACTGAAAAACAATACACTCCTGTTTAATGGAATAAAATTAAGAAAGAAGGAATAAAACGAACAATTATTTTCGTACTTGGATCCTGTAACAGATCCACAGTTCTATCGATTGCAGTAAAATCTTACTTGAAACTTGAATATAATTATCTTTGCATATGAGAAAACTTTTATTTGTAATAGTGGCAGTGCTGTTGCTTTTAGCTTGTACTAAAGGCAATCGAAGTGAGGATTCTGTAGGTATTTCAGTCAGTAGTTGGAACCATGTTTCTAATGATCGCAATGGAGAAGATTATGTTAGACTATGGGTAAATGACACTTTACTATTTAGCGACACTTTTCATGTGGAGTATATTGATAGTATTCAGGACACATGGCTCGATTATAATATGAAGGTAGCTACTATCCATAAGTTCAATCGGGATAGTGTCAAAATAAGAATTCGACTTGTGTCTTTAGACTCTATATTGTTTGCTGGTCATCATGCTGTGGATACAACTTTCCGTTATCGAATTGATAATATTCCATATATGAATATTGACT
>JAEXBC010000236.1 GCA_023457875.1 Bacillota bacterium
GCTTTTCTCTCATTCCCATTAATATTGAATTTTACTTCCATTTAAATGTACCTCCTTTGTTTTGGTAGTACACATATTCACTCTAAAAGCCTAATATATCAAGTCATTTACAGATAAACTTATTTTAAATTATCAATCCTCAAACTGTGAATAGTATCTTGCTCGCTTACCTGCAACAGACATATCTGTACAAGGTGACCCAAAAGTAATAATATCTATTGGCTCTATTTCACCACCATCTATCTTAGAAATATCTCCAAGATGTTTTACTTCCGGTAGTCTTTTGGTAGTAACACGAATAGGAAAAGGCTCAACTTCTGATGCCCACTTTGGGGTAATGCCAGAAATTAAGCCTCCTAAAGGAAACCCACCAGAGCCATCAAACAATGAACCGAGTGTTAAATTATTCATTTTGTACCACTTCTACCTCTTGGTAACCTTTCTTGACTCCATCTCTTAAAAGAAATACTCCATCAGCAGAACCGACCATTTCCATATATCTTTTTATAATTACGTCACAGAACTTCTCGTCAAGTTCTATGGTGTGACAAATTCGGTTTGTTTGCTCACAAGCAATCAGCGTAGAACCACTACCTCCAAATGGATCTAGCACAATGCAGTTACTCATACTAGAATTCATAATCGGATAGGCAATAAGGGGAATAGGTTTCATGGTAGGGTGCTCACCATTTTTCTTTGGCTTATCAAACTCCCATATGGTTGTTTCTTTTCTTCCTGAATACCATTGATGTTTTCCTTTGATTTTCCATCCATACAAGCACGGTTCATGCTGCCATTGATATGGACTCCTTCCAAGCACCAAGCTTTGTTTCTTCCAAATGCAAGTACCACTTAAATAAAAGCCAGCATCTGCAAATGCTTTTATAAAATTAAGTCCTTCCGTATCTGCATGAAATACATAAATGCTGCCATCACTTGAAAGAGATGATTCCATATTAGTAAAAGCATCAAATAGAAATTGATAAAAGGATGTATTATCCATGTTATCATTTTTAATCTTACCAGCAGATCCTTCATAATTTACATTGTAAGGTGGATCAGTAACAATGAGATTTGCTTTCTTACCATCCATTAATATTTCATATGTTTCTGCTTTGGTACTATCACCACAAATAAGTCTGTGGTTACCTAGTAGCCAAACATCTCCTTGTTTTGTTATTGCAGGATTATTTAATTCTGCATCAACATCAAATTCATCTTCTTTAATTCCATCTTTCAAATCCTCTTTAAATAGATCATCAATTTCAGCAACATCAAACCCCGTAAGAAGAATATCAAAATCCTCTCCTTGTAAAGATTCAATTTCAATTCTAAGTAATTCTTCATCCCATCCAGCATCTTGTGCATATCGATTGTCTGCTAGAATGTATGCTTTCTTTTGTGCCTCTGTAAGATAATCTGCAAGTACACATGGAACTTCTGTTAAACCTTCTTCTTTGGCGGCCATCACTCTACCATGTCCAGCTAAAATACCATAGTCCTTATCGATGATAACCGGATTTACAAATCCAAACTCACGAAGAGAGGAGCGAAGTTTCATCACCTGCTCCTTGGAATGTGTCCTTGCATTGTTGACATAGGGTACTAATTTATCAATTGCAACAAGTTGCATATTGGTTGTCGTTTTTGCCATCATGCCACCACCTTAATAAAGACCCCATTTAGCGAACTCTTCAAATCCACCAATGGAGTCTATATAATCTTTTGCTATTTTTACAATTGTTTCATAAGGCAAACCATCTACTTGGCTATCACCAATGGCACAACAAAGTTCTATTGGGATACCGGTTTCTTGTGCTTTTAAAAACGCATAGATATTTACCGATACATCAGCTTTTGACAGATCCTTACCGTGAAGTCCTCCACCTGTAACGGAATCTGCCATATCAGAACCAAGTTTACGATTGGTAGCGCCTGTATCAACATTAGTTCCACCACTCCAATCTCCAAGTGGATTAAGTTCTGCAAAAGTGTACTGTTCTTTTAAATCTACACTTTTTGCATTGCTCTGGCAGATGATAAGCCTATCAACATCAAGAATGTACTTTCCATCAAATGGGTACTCACTATAAATATCACGAGCAATCTTCGATAATTCTTTTTGTTCTGCCGTTAGTGGCATACCTTTAAAAATACCATTATCACCACAGCGAATTGTTTTAGCTTGGTTATTTGCTAAGTGTTCATCTTGAGGAGCAATGACAATATCTGTTTTCACTATTCCTGCAATACGGTGAATGGCTTTTATAATTTTACTTTCATCAAGTGCTACTGTTGTTTCAATAATCGCATGGCAAACACCATGTCCAATTAACACTTCAACAGCAATCTTTGGATTATCTTCATTTGCATAAGCCAAATCTACAATAGCACCTGCTATTCTATCAGCCACCTTATCTGGGTGACTTGGATTTACTTTTTCTATCACGTTACTTTCCCTCCCTTGCACGAAGCAATCTTTCCATCAAATCATTTTGTGGAGCAGCATCGTCATAATCTGTACTGCAATTTTCTTTTACGATTTGAAATATTTCATTCCATAGCCTTACTGCTTGATTCATATAATTGATTCCGATATTAATAAATGGAGATGGTATAGGCTTTTGTGTTGTTGGGTGCTTTGATAAAAATCCTAATTTATTTGTCATTTCCTCACACTGAATCCACCTAGCACTACACATTGCATAACGTTCTAATAATTGTGGAGATACCTTTGTGGCACATCCTATTTTCTTTAGCCATTTCCATGTTTCTTCATATATTTCCGATGCTTGAAGTGGACTTCCATCTCTTTGCTCTGCCGATAGGAAATCGTGAGGTTTTGGCATTTGAACACCTTCCATATCGGGAATATCAAGTACCTCTAATTTTCTACCACCTGGATTTCCATTTTGTGCTTTCTCTGACACAGCAGATTTTTTACGTCCTGCACCAACTCTTGCACCACCACGGCCACCTACATTATTC
>JAEXBC010000237.1 GCA_023457875.1 Bacillota bacterium
GGTTTTACGAGGCTTTATAGTACTGCAAAATGAGTTTTAAAAGGATAAACTCAAGTTTTAACCTTGTTCAATCCACTTACTATGGTATGGCAGATTTGAGTTAGACTCATTGGCTTAGATAAAAGCGTTTTTATTATAAAATCAATAAAACGAGTTATAACAAGGAACGTAGAATGCTCTTGATCACTCGATATATCTAGGAGGTTATATATGCAAAAAACAGTAGTTATTACAGGAGCAGGAAAGGGAATAGGTAGGGCAATTGCATTAGCATATGCGCAGCAAGGAATGAATGTTTGCTGTATTTCAAGGACACAAAAGGATTTAGAAGATACGGTTAATACAATTAGGAGTAGAAATGGTCATGGCATTTTTTATTCGTGTGATGTTACTGATTATACAGAAATGACGAGGGCCTTTCAGTATACCTATGAAATGTTTGGAGCGATTGATATTGTTGTAATAAATGCTGGCACAGATTGTGAAAAGAAGAGCGTGGAGGAACTTAAGATAGAGGAATGGGAGAGGGTAATAAATGTTAATTTAACAGGCGCATTTATTACTGCCAAGGTAGCCATTCCCTATTTAAAGAAGAATATGAGTGGAAAGATTATTACAATAGGTTCAGGACTGGGTCATAAAGGAAGAATAAATGGTTCAGCGTACAATTGTTCAAAGGCAGGACTATGGATGCTTACAAGAACATTGGCACAGGAACTCATAGCGTACAATATTAGTGTAAATGAACTTATTCCAGGCCCTGTTAATACAGAAATGGGTGAGAAATGTAAAGGAGACAGTCACTCTGTTTTCTCAATTAATGGAGAATGGCATAAGTCTCCAGAAGATGTTACCCAGCTTGCCCTATTCCTAGCCAATCAACCCAGCATTGGTCCCACAGCACAAAGCTATAGTCTGATGAGAAGAGACCTATAGTAGGAAGTTTAAAGGTGAAACTTAGCAACTGTAGAAATGCGGAGCGGAGCATCGTAGGATAGTCAGAGTCTATCACCTTTTACAAAGCTGATACTGCCCATCCTTTAATCTCAAGAAGTCGATATTTCTTTCAAGCTTTTATCCTTCCTCAAGCTGATACCGTCCATCCTTTAATCTCAAGAAGTCCATACTTCCCCAAAGATTTTATTCTTCATCAGGCAAGTATCACCCATTCTTAATTCACTAAAAGTCCATATTTCTCCCAAACTTCTATCCTTCCCAAAGCTAATACCGTTAAAATGCAATTTTTTCATTGGTAAATTAAGCTATAAAGCATAGCCACACCTTTGATTTTTGCGCCCTTACCTAAAAATTCAACAAAAATATATCACTATTATTGTATATATGGTTAAAAATGTGTATATGATTTCATTATAAATTGTGCTATGCTAGAATTCGTGAGATTTCGGGCATGAATTTGAGAGTAAGTGACTTACTCATGAAAATATTGAGTCATGTCTTTTTTTGTGATAAAATCTTTAATTGTGATAAATTTTGTGAACGTGATAAAATACGGAAGGTGAGATATAGCCATGTCTGATGAAAAAATTATTAACATAGCAGTTATTGCCCACGTTGATGCTGGAAAATCTACTTTAGTAGATGCTTTCTTAAACCAAAGTGGTGTCTTTAGAGCTAACGAAGAACATGTAGATTGCATTATGGATAGTAATGACCTAGAACGTGAAAGAGGAATTACCATCTATTCAAAGAACTGTTCTATTAAATATGGAGATTATAAGATTAATATCGTTGATACCCCGGGGCATAGTGATTTTTCTTCTGAGGTTGAACGCGTTATTCGTACAGTAGATACTGTTATTCTTTTAGTAGACTCTGTTGAAGGCCCAATGCCACAAACCCGTTTTGTGCTTCAAAAGTCACTGGAATTAGGACTTAAACCTATTCTTGTTATCAACAAAATTGATAAACCTAACCATAGAGCTGAAGAAGTAGTAGATATGACTTTTGATTTATTTGTGGATCTTCAGGCAAATGATGAGCAGCTAGATTTCCCAATTTTATATGGTATTGGTAAAGAAGGAATTATGCAGTATGACTTAGAGGAAGAGGGTCAAGATATTCATCCACTTATTGAAACCATCATTAATCAAGTTGGGGAATATCCTAAAGACGACGAAGCGCCTCTTAGACTTCAAATTAGTGCCCTTGCATACGACAACTTCGTAGGACGTCTTGGAATAGGACGTATTTACAAAGGAAAAGTAAAAGAAGGTCAAACAGTAGAAATTGTAGACAATGATGGAAAGAGCAGAACGGCTAAAATCAGTAAAGTCATGGTATATGAAGGTCTTAAACAAGTTGCTGTATCAGAAGCTACAAGTGGTGATATTGTTGTTCTTGCAGGTATAGCAGATATTTCAATAGGAGAGACTGTTGGAGAAATTGGTAATGTAGACCCTATGGAGCCTATTCATATTGAAGAGCCAACACTTTCTATGAACTTTTTAGTTAACAACTCACCTTTTGCAGGGCAAAGCGGTAAATTTGTAACAACAAGACATATTAAAGATCGTCTTGAGAAGGAAACAGAAATTAATGTTGGGCTTCGCGTAGAGCCTATGGATACAACGGATGGTTACCGCGTATCTGGACGTGGAGAGCTTCACTTATCTGTTCTTATTGAGAATATGAGACGTGAAGGCTATGAGCTTGGGGTATCTAAACCTGAGGTTATTATGCACAGAGATGAAAATGGAAAATTAGTTGAACCAGTTGAACGCGTGGTGATTTCGCTGCCAGAAGAATATTCAGGAACAGTCATTAGTAAGCTGAATACCCGTAAAGGTATGATGCAAAGTATGGAACCTGAAAATGGTCATATTCGCATTGAATACCTTTGTACCACCCGTGCGCTTCTTGGATTTAGAAGTGAGCTGATCACTGATTCAAGAGGTGAAGCAACCATGGTAAGACGTATCGAAGGCTATACGGAATATGTTGGAGAACTCCCTAAAAGAGCTAACGGTGCCCTTATTGCACAGGAACAAGGTACCACCATGGGTTATGCCCTTAACTCCCTTGAAGATAGAGGTACATTATTTGTCAAACCAGGTGTAGAGGTTTATTCAGGAATGATTATTGGATGTAATAATCGTAGAGAAGATATGACCGTTAACCCTTGTAAAAATAAAAAGATGACCAATACACGTTCTTCAGGTGCGGATGAAGCCATTCGTTTATCACCACCTAGGATTTTCTCACTTGAAGAAGCCTTAGAATTTATTGAAGATGATGAATTAGTAGAAGTAACACCAGATGCAATCAGACTTCGTAAGAGAATCCTTGATGAAGGTGAAAGAGCAAGAGCTAATA